>CAYJPI010000029.1:5275-10539 GCA_964372005.1 uncultured Oscillospiraceae bacterium
TCATGTATTTTGGGCGGAGATCGAGCATCAGCTCGTTTATAAAAACAAGAACTATCGTATAATGGATGGGTTCTTGAAGGATTTATTATACTCAACCTACACAAACCTTGAGCAGATCGACCATCACCTTCAGTTGATATTCGATCGTACAAATAATGGCCATGAAGCCGGCTGGCTCCTTCGCAAAAACAGCATGGAACCGCTCGTCGCACAGGCTATATCCGATCTTTTCTTCCGCAGGATGGAACAGCAAATGGGCTTTTCGCTCCGCTTGCAGGGCACTTGCGACATCCTCGCGCGCTTCATGCTCGCATCAGTGGGGATAGACGCGCCCGATGCTTTCGCCAAGCTTTATACACGCATAGCCGGCGCGGCAAGCGAACCACTTGCCTTTGAAGATGCGCTCGAAGTGAGCAACTTCAAATCGGACAACCCATTTGTTGCTAAGCTCGGTGCACATATTATCTCCAGGTTGAATGCGGATTACGATTGGAATCTTTTCCTTCGCATGTTCTTCGCCTTACAGCCGGGATCTAACACCGAAGATTTCACGGCATTACTTAACTTGTACCTTGCGCATTTCACGGATGAAAGCCTATACATGTCCTTATATGGGGCATATGGTGCTACGAAAACGCAAGATTTCCGCGATCGATTGCTCGATTGCGTAGCTGATGCTTTGGTGGAGCATGCAGAGGTGTCAATGTTCCATGGCGAAACGATAACCAAGGTCGAAGCGGCTATATCCGAAGGATGTATGCAACTCGCATCGGGCGGCGAAGAGGATGAATCGTTCGCATCGGCGAAACAGCTCATCTACAGAGCGCTCGATTTACCCGAAATTTAATAAGAATATAATTTTAAGGAGAATGACTATGAAAATCGATCCCAAACTTATCGACCATACTATCCTCAAGGCTGACGCAACCAAGGAACAAGTTAAAGCCCTTTGCCAAGAAGCCAAGGAATACGGCTTTATGTCCGTATGCGTAAACACCTGCTTTATCGAGTTTGCGGCGAATGAATTGAAAGGCACGGATGTGTTGCCCTGCTGTGTGGTAGGTTTCCCTCTCGGCGCCATGATGACGGAGGCGAAGGCCGCCGAAACCGCACTTGCCGTGAAGGTCGGTGCGAAGGAGATTGACATGGTAATCCCTGTCGGCGCGGCAAAAGCCGGCGATTGGGACTTGGTTGAAGCTGATATAAAGGCTGTTGTGGATGCGGCGCATCCCGAAGCGATAGTTAAGGTAATAATCGAAACATGCCTGCTCACCGATGATGAGAAGCGTGAGGCTTGCAAGCGTTCCGTAAAGGCCGGCGCAGATTTCGTAAAAACGTCCACAGGATTCTCCACGGGCGGTGCAACAACTGCCGACATAGCGCTCATGCGCGAGGTGGTAGGCCCCGACATCGGCGTTAAGGCATCAGGCGGAATTCGCACCAAGGAAGATGCCGCGGCGATGGTAGAGGCAGGAGCAAGCCGAATAGGCGCGAGTGCAGGCATCGCGATAGTCGCTTCCTGATGCGCGCGGTTTCCTTATCGCCACGACTATTGATGGCGGCACAGCTTTTGGGTGAGCATAACACGGTGGCGGATGTCGGCACGGATCACGGTAGGCTTGCGATAAGCCTTATACAAAAAGGCTATGCCAAGAAAGTGATTGCCACCGACATCGCGATCGATCCGTTGGATCGCGCAAAGAGTTTTATAGGCTATTGCAAGATGAGCGATAGGATTGAAACGCGGCTCGGTGGCGGCCTTTCACCCATAGCACAAAACGAAGTGGATGCAATAGCCATATGCGGCATGGGCGGCGAGCTGATTCGAGATATACTCGATGCGTGCGAAACAAAACTCATGGGCGCAAAAAGGATTGTAATGCAACCGATGCGCGGCGTGGAAGAATTGCGCGAGTATCTTTACAATAATGGCTATCGCATAATCGAAGATCGTATTGTAAAAGAGGGCGAGCGTTACTACCAGGTATTTTCGGCCGAGATAGGCGAGGAATCTCCCGCACCCGAAAACTGGCCGAAGGCTTTCTTCGCGCTGGGTATGCGCGCGTTTGAGCGCCGCGATGAGCTTTTTTCCGAGCTTGTAAGGCATATGCTCGCACAGCATGAAAAGAGAATGCTCGTAGCCAAGGGCTCGCGAGGGGAGGCGGTGTTGGTGAAGAACATCCACTCGCTCGAGAGCATTATAAATAGTATCAAAGGGGGATAATATGCACTTAAACGAACTGATAGCTATTATCGAAACCATCGCACCTACTAAGCTTGCGATGGATTTTGACAATGTGGGGCTTCTTATCGAGCCTGAAAAGCATGAGATAAAGAAGTTACTCTTCGCGCTCGACTGTACTTTAAATGTCGCCAAGGAAGCGGTGAGCTTGGGCGTTGACATGGTTATCACCCATCATCCGCTATTCTTTAGGGGAATTAAGCGACTTTCGTACAAACACCCCGATACCGCCGCCGCGATGACGCTCGTGCGCCACGGCATAGGCATGTACGCCGCACACACGAACCTCGATTGCGCAAATGGCGGTGTAAACGATGTTCTGGCGAAGAAAATCGGGCTTAGTGATATATCGTATCTTAGCGATGCGGCATGCGATGAGCCGCCAATAGGGCGCATAGGTGTGCTTGAAACGCCCATCATCCTTTCGGATTTTGCGAAGGTGGTTGGCAGTGCACTTAATACTAAGGTGAGGTATGCAGGGCCGACAAATAAGCTTATCAAGCGCGTTGCTCTTGTCGGTGGCACGGGCGGCGACATGCTCGAACTTGCACAAAAATGCGGCGCGGATGCCTTTGTAACAGGCGAGGCGAAGCACTCTGCCGCGCTTGCGGCGCAGGTAATGGACATGGGGCTTATCGTTGCCGGACATTACGAAACAGAGCGTCCCGTACTCGAAGATTTTATTTCGGGTTTACAGGAAGCACTTTCGGGGTTACAATATAATGTGGAAGTTATGATCGCGAATGAGGATTCGCCCTCGTTTCGCACTACATAAATCGGGTGGGGAATTTTTTTTCTGCTCTAGAGGGAGGTATAGGATGAGTAAGATGGAAGCACTATGGACGTACCAACAGTTGGATATTGAGAAGGATCGCTTGGAGCGCGAGTCGCTCTACACTCCCACGCGTGCAAAGCTTACGAAGCTGCACGGTTTTTTAACTGAGCAACAAAGCTCCATAACAAAGATGCAAAAGGACATGGAGCAAAAGGAAGAGGAAATATCAAGGTTGGAAGAGCTTGAAGAGAAGCTCACACGCAGTATCGATCTCGAGGATTCCGAATATACACAGATGGCACAGGATGATGAATGCACTGCCGAGGAATTCACCGAGAGCAGAAAGAGCTACCAGCAATTGCAATCATCCATCGACAGCACGCGCAAGGAACTAAACGCACTTATAAAGTGGGTTGAAGCTACCGTTAAGGAATACAAGGCTACACGCCAGCGTGCAGGCAAAGCGAAGAAGGAGTATGATGCCGTGCGGCTCGTGTGCGAGCAGGAGGTAGCGGCGGCGAAAGCGCCCATCGATGAGGCGACAAAGAAGCTTATCGACTTTGAAACGAATGTCGAGCCGATGCTACTTAGCGCATACAGGCGTGTAAAAAAGAATCATTCTACGCCGATGGCGCCTATAGTGCAGGAAAATCGATGCGGCGGTTGTAATATGTCACTGCCCACGGTCGTTGTTAAGCGCATCGCCGGCGGCCAAGGGATAGTTGAGTGCGAGAACTGCGGGCGCATACTCTTTGCGATGGAACAAGGCGAAGAAAAGTAATCGCACAACTATGAATTATGGTTTGAAATACGAGTAAAGCAGGTGATCGCATCCGCACAGTGAGGCGGATGAGGAAAGTCCGAGCACCATAGGGCGAGGGTGCCGGGTAATACCCGGTGGAGGCGACTCCAAGGAAAGTGCAACAGAAATAAACCGCCTATTATTTTGATAGGTAAGGATGGAAAGGCGAGGTAAGAGCTCACCGGCGGCTTGGCGACTTGTCCGCCCTGTAAACCCCACTCGGTGCAAGATTGATATGGGAGCATCGGAGCCTTTTAGGCTCCAAAATGGTTGCCCGCCACGCTTCATGTAATCGCTTGAGCCTATAGGCAACTATAGGCCTAGATAGATGGTCACCCACTGACAGAACTCGGCTTACGTTTTGCTCGAAAATTTCGTTAAAAGCCCCGTCCTTCGATTTATCGGAGGATGGGGCTTTTTTCATACACATCCTTGCAAAGATTATTTCAAAATGATACAATAGTTTTACAGCATAAATCACTTAAAAAATGAAGGGATGGAAAAAGAAAATGAAAAAAATACTTGCGTTGGCACTCGTACTTGTAATGAGCCTTTCCTTTGCACAAACCGCACTCGCGGCGGATATGCTCTACGGGAAGATCTCGGCCGCTACCGAAACCGAGGTTGCGACATTGTATGTTGAAACCGAGCGCATGGGTCGCGCCTATGATATCGAGGTGAGCGGTTCTACCGTTACTATCGATGGCGAAGAAATCCCCCTTGATGGCGGCATGATCACCGGCAATGTGCTAAGCGAGTATGCCAAGTGCTATGCGCTGGGCTTTGCACAGTTCGTAACCGAGGTTTGGGGCGCTACCAATGAAGATATCGTGCTCGATTACGAGTACGCTAAGAGCATGTGGGATATGGGCGGTTATGTTTATCTTTCGGATGATAGGAATGTAAGCATTGCATTCATGGAAGAGCCGATATGGTATCTCAACGGCCAAATCATCGACATCGGCGGTACACAGTACCACATCGTAGTCGAGGACTTGAACGGCAATATCAGAGGCGAAGGATCATACGAGATGGTTACCGCCGCTAATGCATTTGAGCTTAAGAGCTGGTACAGACCGCTCGATATCAGGGATCTTCGCTCGTACTTGACCGAGTCCGACGGCCCGACAATCGAAGCACCTGCATCGATTTACGATGCTCAATACCTCATCGGCGCTGAAGAAGGCTTGTGGCGCAAGCTGTCCGTGCGCGGCGCGATGCCCGAGGATCTCGTTATGCGCGTTACCGCCGGCGGCAACATTCCCGGCATGACACTAAACATCGTTAAGGCACCCTGGTACACCGTCGACTACATCGCTTGGATGGAGGACTAAGGTACGGAGGGCGTACGGGAGGTTCGGGGGGGGGGGGGCCGCCCCCCCCCCCCCCCGCCCCCTTAGGGGGCTCCGTCCCCTAAGCGTATCCCCTCGCTTAACCCAAGTCGA
>CAYJPI010000029.1:10549-11957 GCA_964372005.1 uncultured Oscillospiraceae bacterium
CGGAGGGCGTACGGGAGGTTCGTGGGGCTCTGCCCCACACCCCGCCAAGGGATTTTCATCCCTTGGATTCCTTTTTGTGAACCGCTTCACGGTTCAGGAATAAAATCAAAAAATACCACCCATTTTCGCGCCATTGATTTAAGCGCAAAAATGGGTGGTATTTTTTTATAAACCATCGCAAACGAATCATTTCCAACCGGCAACCGCCTTTGCGCCATAGTCATCGGCGCAAAGGCGACAAGCGAAACGTAATCTCTCCCCCTCGGCCGTGCAACGGTCGAGGAAAAGGGGTCAAGGGGATGAAATCCCCTTGCAGGGATCCAAGGGACAGAGTCCCTTGGCCTTAGGGGGCTCCGTCCCCTAAGCGTATCCCCTCGCTTAACCCAAGTCGATGTGCATCGCCTTGCGCATGCGCAATACGGTCTCGTCGCCGACCATGTTCGCCTTCTTGTTTCCTGCATCGATGATCTCGCGCACCTTGTCGATGTTAGCTTCGTAGTAAGCGCGTTTTTCGCGGAACGGGTCGAGCATACCGTTGATTACGGCCGAAAGTTGCTTCTTGCACGCAACGCATCCGATTTGCGCTGTTTTGCACATCTCGCATATGTTCGCGTACTCGCCTTGGTTGAATACCTTGTGATATGCGCTGATCATGCACACGTCGGGGTTGCCGGGAATCTTGACGGATATGCGGTTCGTATCGGTCACCGCCGCCCAGATCTTCTTGTGCACGGTATCGAAATCGTCGGACAGGTAGATGGCATTGCCGAGGCTCTTGCCCATCTTCGAATTGCCGTCAAGCCCTGCAAGGCGTGGACATTCGCTAAGCTTGATCTTCGGCTCGACGAGCGTGTTTTCGCCGTACATATCGTTGAAACGGCGCACGAGCTTCCTCGTAATCTCAAGATGCGGTATCTGATCTTCGCCGACTGGCACGAGATTCGCATCGCAGAAAGTTATGTCCGCGGCCTGGCTAACGGGATAGCCGAGGAAGCCGTAGGTCATGTCATCATAGCCGTAGTTTCTCGCTTCGGTCTTGGTGGTTGGGTTGTGGCGAAGCATGTTAACGGTGATGAGCATCGAATAAAAGACGGTCATCTCGGCGATGGGCTTAATTTTTGACTGCTGGATGAGCGTGAACTTCTCAGGATCAAGCCCCACGGAAAGGTTGTCGATCGCCACCTGATATATACTGTCGTGGATAATCTCGGGGTTCTCAAAATGCGTGGTGAGCGCCTGTATGTCGGCGAGCAGTATCCATGTATCATATTCATCCTGCAAGCTTACACGGCTCTTGAGACTGCCTACATAGTGCCCGAGATGAAGCCTCCCCGTGGTGCGGTCACCCGTTAAAATACGTTTCTTGGTTTCCATTCCATTTACCTCCGTTTATTAATTTTTTCAAACA
>CAYJPI010000030.1:0-11847 GCA_964372005.1 uncultured Oscillospiraceae bacterium
CCCGACGAAACGGGCATTGCCGTAGAAACAACGGGCAACAACCATGGCTATAGCGGCATCGACCGCGGCATTGCCATGCTTCACATAGAACTCGGTGCATCCCATGCAGGCGTTGTCGGCGAGTGGACGATGGCAGGCGATTCGGCCGTGTTCACACCCATAAAGGATGATGAGCAAGAGGACGCCGCCCATTTTTCCGATACGAGGGAGTATGGTTTCGAAGCGGAAGAGCAAGACGAAGAGCCGCCCGTCGAGCAGGATGACAGCGAAAAGAACGCCCAAGCGCAACCGGAAAACGATAATTCCGATATCGTGTTCGATGCGGAGGACGATGAGTTCATGGATGAAGATTTAGATGAATAATTTAGAAGGGGCTGTTGCAACAGCCCCTTCGAGTTTTTTTGCCCACTTCTTCAAATAAAGTGTTATGCTTTTTTGTTTACTCACTTCTTCCGTGCAAGTTCGGCGATGCGCTTAAACTCCACTAGGATATCGGCCGCCGCATCCGCCTTATGTGGCCGCAAACATGCACTGCAATCCTTTATGCCCTTCTTGGTGTAGTTAACATCGCCGCCGCATGTTTCGCCCAGCGCATAAAGCGGACAGTAGCAGAACAGGCAGTTGAATGTGCTCGGGTCATCCACCTTATGGCACGGGAAATACTCGCATTTTGTGTGCGAGAAAAACGAATGGTGCTTGGTTTCATGTCCCCTTGTGGGGGCTTTTTCTTTATCAATCATGCAAATATTTTACCCCAAAAACGAAATAAATGCAACCTAACTTATACTCTGTACGTCATACTACACATGGCGAGTAAATCGCCGGATAGTGTTGATACTATCCAGTATAGGAGGATTAAGATGAAGAAGAACCAGATGATTCGCACCGCGACACTTGCGCTCGCCCTAAGCGCATTGCTTTTCGCAGGATGCGCCCCGACACAAACACCAGTAGAAACTCCAACCGAAACTCCGGCAGAAACCCCAACCGAAACTCCCGAAGCCCCTCAAGGCGGAGCACCGGCGAGCGAAAGCCCGGCCGCTATGCGCGCAATATTCAACATGAACGGCATGCGCTATGCGATGTCGGACGAACCGCCCATCGAAGCGGTGCTCGGCGAGGAACTTGGAACGATTGAAGTTAACATGATGGACGATCCCGACACCTACGCTATGCAGGACTTTGCAGGTACCGGCTATGTAGGCGGCACCATCCACGCTATAGAGGGCGTTGACAGTGCGTACCGTGTAGCGGTTGCCATCGATGGCGAGGTTATCGTGTTCGACCGTGTAGCACATGTGGACGGAACACCCACGGATCTTACCACATACTTCGAAGCATCGAAGATAATGGATAATATCGTGGAGGTAAACATATTCGACCATATGGGAAGCAAGCTCCTTCGCCCGCTTTCCGATGAAGAGGGAGACATGCTCCTCAGTGCCGTGAAGGAATCCGAGCCGGCAGTGCTTGAAAATGCGGATTACGAGGCGATCGCCGCCGCGCAAACAGCAGGCGAATCCTTCTTCGTTCGTGCCGCGCTTGAGGATGGTTCAACATTCACGTTTTACATCACTCCGTCGCTATCGATAGCATCCGTGCTCGATGATAGATTCGTGATGGACGAAGATTTCACAGCCCTTGCAACAACCCTCACAGATGGACTTACGCAAGGCGAATTACCGCAGATGGGCGAAGCGCCCGCAGGTCAAGCCCCGATGGGCTCTCCGATGGGCGCATCGATGGAAATAGACGGTAACTTTGACGGCATCATCGAATCCGTTGAGGGCGATGTTGCGATGGTTAGCGTTACTCGTGCAAGCGATGCTTTCCCAATCGGCGAGACGATCGCGGTATCTATGGAGGCGAATCAGGAGGTAACGGTTGGCGAAGAGGTGACGGTATTCTACATCAACGTTCGGGAAAGTTATCCCATGAAGACTGATGCCGTTCTCATTGAAAGCGTAAATTCAAACGAAGATATGGCAGATATAGAAACGCATGAGCTAATGCCTGCTGCTTGACACAAAAAAATCCCCCTTTTGCAAAAGCAAAGGGGGATTTTCTTTTTCAACAATTACATGCCGAGCTGTGCCATCAAATCGCTGATCTGGCTGTTAAGGCCTTCAAGCTGTTCGATGAGAGCGTCAACTTCTTCTTCGCTCATGTCAGCAAGCTCGCTTGCGATTGCATTGCCATATTCCTTGATCGGTGCACCGATATCGTTAACAACGATGTCAATGATGGACTGATCGCCCATGGCAACAACAGCTTCATAGATAGCTGTGTAATCAGCTGCAAGCTGGCCGTAGAGCTCTTCAACCTGGAGATACTTCTCCTCGGGCACGGATGCACCGCAACCTGCTGCGATAGCAAGTACGAACATCAATGCAACTACTAAAGCTAAACTCTTCTTCATTTTCTTTTCCCCCTTCTAAAATTTGCAAATATTCTCGTGGTATTTTGTCCGATGGACACCATACCTACGCGTAGAATTTTACACCTAAATGCCGTGTTTGTCAATAAGTATAGGTAACCTTTAAGCAAAAATTGTTGCCGTAATCGCTGTAAAAGGTTAAACTGTATATATCAACAGTTTGGAGGTAATATAACATGGATCGTGCAAGTGGTATTCTTTTGCATATATCATCATTACCGTCGCCATATGGCATAGGTACACTCGGCGAGGAAGCTTATCGCTTTGTCGACTTTTTGAAGAGCGCACAACAGCGATACTGGCAGATGCTACCCATGGGCCCTACGAGCTATGGCGATAGCCCGTACCAGTCATTTTCGGCATTCGCGGGCAATCCATATTTTATTGACCTGCGTCTGTTGGAGCAAGATGGTTTGCTCGCTACAGGCGAATACGAAAACCTTAACTATGGTGACAAGGCGGACAAGGTGGATTACGGCGCCCTGTTCAATGTGCGCGGCGATGTATTGCACTTGGCGTTCGAGCGTGGATACGAGCGCGATAAGGATGGCGTGCTTGCATTCGCCGAAGAAAATGCGCACTGGATACATGATTACGCGCTGTTCATGGCGTTAAAGGCGCATTTTGGGATGCGCTCGTGGCTCGAGTGGGATGATGAGGATATCCGTTTAAGAAGAGCAAAGGCGATGAAGAAATATTCCGCGCTTCTACATAATGATGTGAACTACCATATATATGTGCAGTACCTGTTTTTCAAGCAATGGAAGGCGCTGAAGGAATACATAAAGGAAAATGGCGTGAAGCTAATTGGCGATTTGCCCATCTACGTAGCGCTGGATTCCGCTGATGTTTGGGCTTGCCCTAAGAACTATAAGCTCGATGAAAAGCGCAGGCCCATTGCCGTCGCAGGTGTGCCGCCCGATTATTTTTCGGAAACGGGACAGCTTTGGGGCAATCCCCTATACAATTGGGCGCGCATGAAACGCGATGGCTACTCATGGTGGAAGGCTCGCTTGAAGGCCGTGGGTGATATGTTTGATGTGGTGAGGATAGACCATTTTCGTGGTTTTGAAAGCTACTGGAGCGTGCCTTTCGGCTCTGAGACGGCCGCACCGGGAGAGTGGGTTAAGGGCCCCGGGATGCACTTTATAAATTCGCTCAAGGAAGCACTTCCCGATGTTGAGATAATCGCGGAGGACTTGGGCTTCCTCACGGATGGGGTGAGAAAGCTTCTCAAGGACTCGGGCTACCCGGGCATGAAGGTTTTGCAATTTGCCTTCGATAGCCGAGAGCCGAGCAACTATCTTCCCCATACATATGAACCGCATTGCGCCTGCTACACAGGTACTCATGACAACACCACAGCCGCCGCATGGTTTTTTGAAGCGGCAAAGGACGATATCGCGTTTGCGCATGAATACCTCGGGCTTAACGAGGAGGAAGGCTTGCACATGGGGCTTGTTAGAGGCGGCATGAGCTCGGTGGCAAATCTTTTCGTTGCGCAGATGCAAGATTATCTCGCGCTCGGTGAGGATGCGAGGATGAATACCCCAAGCACCCTCGGCGATAACTGGCAATGGCGGCTCAATGATAATGAAATCACCGAAGAGCTTACAAACAAAATCGCCCGCATCACATGGATGAACGGGCGAATGGTAAAACAATAAATTTTATTTAGCCTTCAAACTTTTCCTTAATTATGGCTACGATCTCATCGCCGATGCGAAGCTGTGCGCCGATTGTCGAACCGCCTATATGCGGCGTGGCGCTCACTTTCGCATGGCTTACGAGCGCGATGTTGTTCGTGGGTTCATCCTTAAACACATCAAGCCCGGCTCCCGAAAGCTTGCCGCTGTTTAGCGCGGCGAGCAGTGCATCCTCATCTACGAGGCTACCGCGTGCGGTATTGATTAGCACCGCGCCGTCCTTCATCTTCTCGATGAAAGCCGCATCTACAAGTGCGCTACCATCCTCAAGCGGGGGAAGATGCAAGGATACATAGTCGGACGTGCGAAGTAGCTCGTCAATCTCCTTATAGATGTAAGGATCGTATGCCTTTTTGTGCCCTGTGCGATTCGTGTACACTATGTGCATGCCGAGTGCGCGTGCGCGCTGTGCAATTTCCTTGCCTATGCGCCCCATGCCGATAAGGCCAATGCGCTTGCCTGCAAGCTCGGTGCCCTTGTACGCATTTTTCTCCCATTTGCCTTCGCGCATGGTTACATTTGCGATGCCGATATTCCTCGCAACCGAGAAAATATGCCCGAGCACCAGCTCCGCAACGGATGCACTGCTGGCGTTAGGCGTGTTCATTACTTCGATACCGTGGGCGCGTGCCGCAACATCATCGATATTGTCGATGCCCACACCACCGCGGATGATGAGCTTTAGCCTGCCACCCTCGGCCGCCGCATCGATGATGGGCGCACGAACCTTCGTGGCAGACCTAACTACGAGCACATCAACTTCCTTTACAACTTCTTTCAAAGCATCTTGATCGTAAAACTGCTCTATAACTTCATAACCCAAATCATTAAGCTTACCTACGGCGGCCTTTTCCATGCCATCCGTAACTAAGATGCGCAATGTGCTCATGCTTCCTCCTCGAATTTCTTCATGAACGATACAAGGTCTTTAACGCCTTCAATCGGCATCGCATTGTAGATGGAGGCACGCATGCCGCCAACCGAGCGATGGCCCTTGAGGTTTGCAAAGCCTGCCGCGGATGCAGCCTTAACGAACTTATCGTTAATTGCATCATCCTCAGCGCGGAAAGTGATGTTCATGAGCGAGCGGCTTTCCTTCGATACGGGACATTTGAAGAGCTTGCTCTCGTCAAAATAATTGTGAAGCACAGCGGCCTTTTCTTCGTTATATTTTTGGCGTGCCTCGAGGCCGCCCTCCTCCATTATCCACTCGAGAACGAGCTTGCAAACGTAGATGGGATAGCATGAAGGCGTGTTGTACATCGACTCGGCCTTATCGGCGATGGAATAGTTGCACATAGTGGGCACGAAAGCGGGGAGGTTTTCCTGTATCATATCCTCGCGAACGATGACGATGGTAAGCCCTGCCGGTGCCATGTTCTTCTGCGCACCTGCATAGATTAGTGCAAACTTCGATACATCAACCGGCTCGGAAAGTATGCAAGATGACATGTCTGCAACGAGCGGTACACCATTCGTTTCGGGGATGTAATCCCATCGCGTTCCGAATATGGTGTTGTTGTAGCAGATGTGTACATAATCAGCATCCGGCCTTAGGTCGAGTTCTTCCTGGCGCGGTACGCGTGAGAAGTTCTCGCTCTTCGTTGTGGCGGCTACATGCGCATCGAGATATTTTTGCGCTTCTTCGTAAGCCTTTCCCGAGAATTGGCCTGTTATGATATAGTCGGCCTTGCCTTTTTTCATTAGGTTCATGGCGACCATGGCGAATTGTAGCGTAGCGCCGCCTTGCATAAACAGCACACGATAGTTATCGGGTATGCCCATTACCGTGCGAAGATGTGCTTCACAACCTTTGATGATCGCGTCATACACCTTGGAGCGGTGGCTCATCTCCATAACACTCATACCACTGCCTTGGTAGTTGAGCATTTCATCGCGACAAATTTCAAGAACTTTTTCGGGTAACATCGAAGGTCCTGCAGAGAAATTATATATCCTGTCGTATGCCATTTTGTGTTTCCTCCTAATAATATGTGTCGATGGGAATTTTACACTCAGTATACTGCAAGTTTTTCGAAAAAGCAATAGAAACCAAAAAGATTTTAAGAAAAAACACAGACGCAAATCATTTTTTTTGCATCTGTGTTTTGTAGCTATCTGTTATGATGTGTTTTTATACTACATCCTTTTTCTCGGGTGGGTTTTCCATAAGGAGTTTATCGGCGACAAGTGCGATGAACTCGCCATTAGTGGGCTTATCGTTTTTGGAGTAGATGTTAAAGCCGAACAGTTGGTTGATGTTTTCTATGCGGCCCCTACTCCACGCTACCTCTATTGCGTGGCGAATAGCCCTTTCTACCTTGCTTGCGGTGGTGTTGAAATGCGTTGCTATGCCGGGGTAAAGTTCCTTCGTTATCCTATTAATGATGGACGGGTTGAAGTACACCATGCGTATGCCTTCGCGTAGATAATGGTAGCCCTTTATATGCGCGGGTATGCCGGCAACGAGGAACACCGATGTTATCTTCTCATCGAGCGAGCGAGGCGGCTTTGCAAATGATGCCGCAACGGTGCGGCTCGTCATGTCGGCAACGCTGAGCATGTCCAAAGTACGGCGATAGAGCATCTCGGGTTCTACGGGCTTCACCATGAAGTAGCGCGCCCCAAGTGAACAGGCCTGGTGTATCATTTGTTCATTTCTTAGCGATGACACAACGATTATAGCAGGCGATTCGCCACCCGCGACGCTTAGATGCTCTAAAACGCCAAATCCGTCAAGTCCGGGAAGAATTAGCGCGAGCAGCATAGCATCATATCTGCCTTGGCGCAATTTTTCCAGCGCCTCCTTGCCGCTGCTTGCAGTATCCACGAGTTGAATTTGCTCTTGTGCTAAAAAATAGTTGCGCACAGCTGAAACATAATTCGGATTATCATCCACCACTAATACTCGATACTTGTTCATGATACAGTCCCCTGCCTTTCAAAATTATGGTTTTTACTGAGTACATCCTGTGCATAGCAGTTTTACATTTCATATACTATCTTCGGCGGTATGTCCTGTGCTGTGCCATCATAGGTTTACTACAACCTCGGTACAGCACCTTCATCCTCCTTTTTTTGAATGATATATCCACGCAAAACGATAGGATATAAATGAAGAGCTGCCATTGCGATCTTGAGATAGAAAACATTACAAGAATGTCTTTTTTTTGGATCACTCTTTGTTACCTGTCATAGTTTATCATATATATATAGATATGGAAAGGGATGTAATTGGACGTAACATGTCGAAGTTACACATGTGCCATGCGTTTTTTTGCAAAAAAAGGGCGAACGCCTTCAAAAAAGTGCGTTCGTCCCTAAAAAACACAATATATAGTAGGGTCATATCAAGTATAATGCAAAATATGTGATTTACAAATAGGTTAATATATTTACAAAGAACCCTGCAAACCGATAGCTTGCGCGCAATCACACATGCCGGCCATCGTCATTTTCATAACATCATCCAGCTCCATACCTAACATTTCGCATCCGCCTTTTATGACATTTCTATCCACTTTCGCGGCAAAGGCCTTGTCCTTAAACTTCTTTTTCAGGCTTTTCAATTCCATATCGAGCACGGATTTCGACGGACGCATGAGTGCCGCGGCCGCGATAAGCCCCGTAAGCTCATCGATGGTGTATAATACCTTTTCCATATAAAGCTCGGGCTTAACATCAACAACCAGTCCGTAACCATGGCTTACAACCGCATGGATGAAAGCATCGTCGTAGCCATTGTCCTTCAATAGCTCGGGCGTTTTCTTACAGTGCTCATCAGGGTACATCTCATAATCAAGATCGTGTAGCAGGCCAACGATGCCCCAGTAGTTCGCATCTTCGCCTGCATCATCGGCAAACTTACGCATTACGCCCTCAACGCTCAGTGCGTGCCTTAAAAGTGCCTCGCTCTTGTTGTATTTTTCGAATACCGCGAGTGCTTGATCTCTGTCGTACATTTTCCGTGCCTCCAATGTTTTTTTTAATAGTATCAAAATTTGGCTTGTTTCGCAAGAAGCAGTATGGCGCGATGCAATACAATACAGCCTTTCTTGCATGTCGAAAAATGAGTGGGGCGAGGCACTTTGTCTGTCAATATGAATGCGGCATTATAATATGCATTCATCACAATGTGTATAAAATGTTACAGTTCATATTTTTTTATTATAGTAAGAAGGGAGTTCTAAAAGAAAATTTATAGCAATATATTCCAAATTTGCGCTTTGCACATGTCAAGAACAGTTTTTACACAACTTTTTACATCCATTTTATACGGACAACTCCCCTCAAAGCGGCATTTTGGTTCATAACCATGTGCATAATGTGCATAACTTGAAGCACATGGGAAAATAATCCAAACCAAAATAGAGTTATGCACAAAAACGGATGTTTTTATAAACATTATGCACAGACATGCACCGGAGCATGCGCGAATAATGTAAGAAAGTATGTGCACACCAGCATGCAAAGTTCAAAAATAATGAAGGGAAACTTGCTTTAGACAGTTTAAATAAAAGTTTCAAAAAAAATGCGTAAAATTTATAGAAAATTCAAGCAAAAATGACGCCATAACTGACAATTTGGTAACAGAAACAGCGGTGAATTGATCGAATTTTGATGAGATGCATTTGCGAAAAGGCAGTTTGTCATGAATAATTGTAAGAAAAAAGACGAACCATATTATAATTGGAAAAATAATGTGAAAAAGATAGGTAAAATGCCCGAATTTCCCTGTAAATTTGCATTTTGATTGATGAACTGTTATAATAACGCTACACGAAGCTATGTAATCCAAAGTTTCGATGTTTTAGCGTGTTAAATGCGAAAGGATATGAGGTGAACGCATGAAGAAGAATATAAAGACGGACTGGAAAAAGCTACTCACCACACAGTTGTTGGCGGAATACCAAACCAGCGTTGAGGATGCTACCGTATCCCAGATTCACAATGCGATAAGCGAAGTCGCCATGGCACACATCGCCGAGGCATGGTACGACGATCGCACCAGGAGAGACAGCCATCGCCGTGCATATTATGTAAGCGCGGAGTTTTTGATGGGGCGCTTGGTGCACAACAATCTCTACGCACTTGGAATATTGAAGGAAATTGAAGAAGCATTCAAGGATTTGAACATAGACATCGCGATGCTTGAGGATGTTGAGGATGCCGCGCTCGGTAATGGCGGCCTCGGCCGTTTGGCGGCTTGCTTCCTTGACAGTGCGGCTTCCCATGCCATCCCGCTTGACGGTTACGGCCTAAGATATCGCTATGGCCTCTTCAAGCAGGAGTTCTTCAACGGCTATCAGGTAGAAAATGCCGACGATTGGCAGAAGAACGGCGACCCGTGGAGCATACGCCGCGAAAGGCGCTGTGTTAAGGTAAGGTTTAACGAGCATGAAACCGTTAATGCCATCCCCTACGACATGCCCGTTATAGGCTACAAGGAAAAATCCATAGGCACGCTTCGCCTTTGGCAGGCCGAGCCCGTTGAAGCGTTCGACTTTTCAAAGTTCAACGATCAAGAGTATGAAGCGGCCGTTAAGGTAAAGAACAAAGTTGAGGATATCACGCGCGTGCTCTATCCCAACGACAGCACGCCCGATGGCAAGAAACTTCGCCTTAAACAGCAGTATTTCCTATCGAGTGCGAGCTTGCAGGACATACTATACAGCTTCCAGCATCTCAACGGCGATTCGTATGAAAAACTCGCCGATCTCGTTGCAGTGCAGTTGAACGACACGCATCCCACCGTGAGCATACCCGAGCTTGTGCGCCTTCTCATGCTTCGCGGCATGATGTTTGATAAGGCCTTTGACATCGCGAGCAAGGTATTCTCCTACACCAACCATACCATAATGAGCGAGGCTCTTGAAAAATGGGATGTTGAGCTATTCAGGAGCGTACTGCCCGAGATATACGACATTATATGCAAGATCAACGAGCGCATGTGCTCCGAGCTTGAAGCGCGCGGATTCAAAAACATCAAGGATGTATCCATCGTTAAGGATAACTTCATCCACATGGCGAATCTCGCGGTGTATGGCGGCCGCTATGTCAACGGCGTGGCGCGCATCCACTCCAACCTCATCAAGGAGACGATACTTTCGCGCTTCTACGAAGCCTATCCCGAGCGTTTCCAAAACAAAACCAATGGTGTAACCCAGCGTAGATGGCTCGGCCTTTGCAACCGCGAATTGTCCGACTTTATTACAGAGCGCATCGGCGATAAATGGGTAACGGATTTTAGCGAGATGGATAAGCTCAAGAAGTTCATGGGCAAGGCGGACTTGGAAGCTTTCAGGGCCATCAAAACCGAGAAAAAGCGCCAGCTTGCCGAGTATGTGCTTGAGAAGGAAGGCGTTCAGCTTCCCTCGTCCTTCTTGTTTGATGTTCAGGTTAAGCGCATGCACGAATACAAGCGCCAGCTACTCAATGCCTTCTCGATAGTGCATATTTACTTCGGGCTCAAGGAGGGTTGGTTGGTTGACTTTGCGCCCACCTGCTTTGTGTTCGGCGCTAAGGCCGCACCGGGCTATTATCGCGCGAAGGGCGTTATCAAGTTTATAAACGACCTTGCGAATATTATCAACAAGGATAAGGAAGTTAACGACAAGCTACGCGTTGTGTTTGTATCCAACTACAATTGTTCCTACGCGGAGAAGATCATCCCTGCGGCCGATGTATCCGAGCAGATTTCGCCTGCAGGCACCGAAGCGTCCGGCACGGGTAACATGAAGCTTATGATAAACGGCGCGGTAACGCTCGGCACATTTGACGGAGCGACCGTTGAGATAGTTGAAGAGGCCGGCGAGGAGAACAACTACATCTTCGGTAATCTTGTTGATGATTTGCGTGCCATCGCGGACACGTATTCATCCCGCAAAGTTTACGAGAGCGAGCCGCGCGTTAAGCGCATCGTCGATACTCTCGTGGACGGTAAGCTTTTCCCCACACAGGATATCTACCGCGACCTTCACAAGAGCTTGCTTGACGGCGAGTCGTGGCATCGCGCTGATAATTACTTCGTCCTTCTCGAGCTATTGCCCTACATCGAAGCTAAGCTCAGAGCGAACCGCGACTATAAGAATGCCGAGCTTTTCTCGAAGAAGTGCCTCATGAATGTTGCATCCTCGGGCAAGTTCTCGAGCGACCGCACCATACTCGAGTATGCCAAGGAGATTTGGCATGTAGAGCCGCTCGTTTGAGGTAGTACATAATGCAAAGCATTAAACAAGATAGAGGGCACACATTAGTGTGCCTTCTTGGCATATTGTTGATATTATTCAGTTTGTTATTCTTGTCCGTTGATATAAGCATGGGTAGCCGCGCATACTACGAGGATTTGTTCGCGCGCCTTGACAATGCCGAGGCCATGGGCATGAGTGACGAGGATTTAACCGACGCGACCGTGCGCATGGTTGATTACATGCGTGGGCGTGTGGACAGCATTGACATGGAAGTGACCGTTCACGGCGAGCTTGTATCCATGTTCAACGAGCAGGAGCGCATACACATGCTCGATGTGCAAAACCTTTACCTTGGCATCAAAGCCGTTGCCATAGCCTCCGCCGTCATCGGTGTGGTTATTTTTGCATTTGAGCTATACAAGAAGCGTTATATGTGTGTATCGAAAGGGATAATGCTTGGGAGTCTTGTCTTCTTCGGGATAGTCGTCGTGCTCGGCGCATGGGTCCCGCTTGA
>CAYJPI010000031.1:0-11801 GCA_964372005.1 uncultured Oscillospiraceae bacterium
CTCTACAACATCGCCTTCTTCCCATTGATACGACTCGCCTCCACTGGCGAATATACCTACATATGAAATTGTAGCACTCGCTTCAGATGCTGTCGCATAAGCGGGAATCGCATTTGCGCACACGCTTACAAGCATGAAGAATACCATCAAAGAGCTGATGATTCGCTTGAAATAAGCATTGTTTTTTGAAGTCCGAGTCATTATTTGTTACCATCCTTTCAGAAAAAAACATTTATGTTTAGGCTCTAAGCCTCAACTTTATATTTCCATTATACACACGGAAGGTTACACCTCGGTTACATATGTGGTTGGGCTTGGAATATATTTTCCTTATTATAGATATGCTCATACAACGCTTTCCATGCACCTCATTTATAGGCATATTATTTTGTAGCAACTCCCTGTAGTCAACAGCGCAGTGAACTTTTTGGCAAGTTAAAACCCCCGCGATAAATCGCGGGGGTTTTGCGTGTCAAAAAAGTGTTCTTCGAACACTTTTTTGAGTTTTTATCGCCTTCCCCTCTCGCTTCGCTCCCGGGCGGGGAAAGCGCAGAGTACAAAAACCTGCGGTTTTTGCCCGTTTTCGCCGCGCATGTCGTATGGTGGTGTTTGTGATGTAGGCCAAACACATTATCATTACTGAAATACTCGAAATCTATGATTTCGGGTGCGAAAACGATTGAAAGCAACCATGACTGATTCAATATGGGTTTCTTTCTTAGCGTTTTTTGACAATCTGAAACCCCCGCGATAAATCGCGGGGGTTTGATGTTTTCTCTTTTGTAATTCTCGAAGCGAAGATTAACGCTTGGAGAACTGGGGTGCGCGACGTGCAGCCTTGAGGCCGTACTTCTTACGCTCCTTCATACGCGGATCGCGTGTGAGGAAGCCTGCCTTCTTGAGCTGGCCGCGAAGGTCGGGCTCTACGATGCAAAGCGCGCGAGCGATACCGTGGCGAATCGCACCGGCCTGGCCGGTGGTGCCGCCGCCATGTACGTTTACCTTAACATCGAACTTGGACAAGGTATCGGTGAGCACCATGGGTGCACGTACGATCATCTTGAGGGTTTCGAGGCCAAAGTACTCTTCTACATCGCGCTTGTTAACGGTGATTACGCCGCTGCCGGGAAGCAAGCGAACGCGAGCGATGGACTTTTTACGTCTTCCTGTGCCGAGATATTGAATCTGTGCCATTATTGCGTTTCTCCTTCCCAATTATTTTAGTTTTAGTTCTTCGGGCTTCTGCGCGGCATTTTCATGCACGGGGCCCGCATATACTCTGAGTTTCTTGAGCATCTTACGACCCAAGGGACCCTTGGGCATCATGCGACGGATGCTCTCGTAAACGGCAAATTCGGGCTTCTTCTCGATGAGGTGACGATAGGTCGTCTCCTTGAGGCCGCCCGGATAACCGGTGTGGTGATAGTATTTCTTCTGATCGAGCTTCTTGCCCGTGAGTACGATTTTATCAGCATTGATGATGATAACATGATCGCCGGTATCCACGTGCGGTGTGTATATGGGCTTGTGTTTACCTCTCAAGATGGCTGCAACCTGCGACGACATACGACCCAAAACGAGTCCTTCAGCGTCAACAACGTACCAGTTCCTCTCGAGGGTTTCGCCTTTTGCCATATAGGTTTTCATGGCGTTCCTCCAAAAAGTAAGTTTTGCTTTTCGGGTGAGATCTTTTACACGCGGCTACCGGGGCTGTGGTCTCCTCGGGTGGATCGTACCGAATATGCACAGATTAGTCTAACAAAAGAACATAGGTATGTCAAGCATAAATGTTCCGTTTTTGGCATAATTCTCGGATTTCTTTTTAATCAATCGCTCTTACAAGTAAATTGTTGGCATATCAATCGTTATTTATCATTTACCTTTAGCAACCCTTTGGTAACATAGGCGGCCAAGGCAAGCCCTGCCGCGGCCGGCACGAAGGATATGCTCCCCGGTGCGTGTCGTCCGTTTTGGGCAATTACATTCGTCATTGCAATTTCTTTTGAACATAGCACAGCAAGCTTTTCAACGCCAATTTTCCTAAGGCCATGTCGCATTGCGCGTGCAAGGCCGCAGTTTGACGTTTTATATACATCGGTGATGTGAAATGCCATGGGGTCTAAGCGATTGCCTGCGCCCATGCATGATACAATATCGATGTTTCTTTCGGTTGCATATTTCGCTATGGCAATCTTCGCGCTCACGGTGTCGATAGCATCGATGAGAAAATCCGTGTCTACGAGAAAGTCTCCTACATTATCCGCAGTAACAAAGCCCTGCTTTGAAGTCACCACGCAGTCGGACACATCATTTAGTCTTTTCTCCATCGCATCGGTTTTCTTCATCCCAACGGTGGATTTAGTGGCGATTAGTTGGCGGTTGATGTTTGATATGTCCACCACATCCGCATCAATGAGATGCATTTTCCCAACCCCTGCTCGTGCAAGCGCTTCAACGCAGTGGCCGCCCACACCGCCAAGCCCGATGACGGTTACATGGCTGTTCTTCAATCGCTCTAACCCTTCATCGCCGATGAGTAGTGAAGTTCGCGCATTCATCTCGCTCATCAGTTTTGCTCTTTTGCCAAGGAATCTACCGCGGCTATTATCGACTCCCAATCCGATAGGGAAAAGTTCAAATGTGTTGCGGTTTTAAGCATCTCGGTTTCCGAGTTTTTATATGTACTCTCAAGAAATGACGCACCCTTTATCGACACCGCCTCGTCCTTCAAGCCGAAAAACGCCTTTATCGGCACTTTTAGCGACGGCAATGCTTCGCGCGTTCGCCTTGCATAGCCCATCAATTCCTTGTAACGCGGTGCGGCGGCGATGTCATCCAAAAATGTTCCACGGGATATGCCGTTTAGATGGCGCGCTGCATACGCAGGGTGATCGGGTTGCAAATCCTTGCCCGATATCGATGTGAGCGCATTCTTCATCATGCGATATGTGGCACGCGGAAAGAACGCGGCGCTCATCGTAACGATGCCGCTTATGCGGCGCGGCGCTTGTATCGTGTTCAATATACAAAGCAATGCACCGAGCGAATGCCCAACAAGCACTATATTGCCATAGTTTGATGGTACAGTCCTTATCGTTTCGTTAGCATGGGTTTCCCAAAGGTCGCCCCTTGTTTCGGCAAACGAGCGCGCGCTCACTCCATGGCCTGGAAGAAGCGGAGCATAAAGCCCCATCCCTTCATCCTGCACATATTTAATGAGCGGCTCAAAGATTGCCGGGCTTCCCATAAAGCCATGTATCGCTACTATGGCCGTTTTTGCTTTAGGATCGTGGCGATATATCGCGGCGTGGGGGTCGTGCATGGTAGTATTACCTTTCGAAGTTTACTAGGTGGTGTTGGCATGAGTTGAATCGAGCAGATTTTTAGAGATTTTTTTACTATACAAGGAGGAAAAACGCAGCACTCCCGGCGGGAATACAAGTTTTTCCGACGCGGTAGAGTGAAAAAATAGCAAAAATATGCCGCATGAACACTCGTGTCAACCCCGCCTAATTATAATACCGCAATTTTTGCGATATTGCCATATCTTTTTTGCAACACATGACGGTGTTTGGTCGTTAGTTATTCGCATATTCGCGCATGAGCTATAAATGGGATGGCGCTTTTCGTACAATGCGCATAAATCCGTGGATAGCGGCCGCCCTTTCGTGGCAAGGCAGGCGATGTCCCTCTCTATATACACCGTCCATGCCTTAGCTCGCAAAAGTTCGCGATTCTCTTCGCGAAGCACCGCGCCTCCGCCCGTCGCGATGACGATATTATCGCTTTCGAGCGCGGCTTTGAGTGCGGCGGATTCCGCATCGCGAAATATGGGTTCGCCATGATCTTTTATGATTTTAGACGGGGACAGGCCTTCTCTAATCTCGATAAACTCATCAAGGTCGATAAAGTCCATCCCCGATATTTTCGCAAGCGCCCTTCCCACCGTGGATTTACCCGAGCCGGGCATCCCGATAAGAGCTACTACGCGCATGTTACACCTCGCCGTAGCAACCGAGAAGCACAAAGCGCTTATCGCTTTCCGCCATGTCGGATAGGAGATACTGCACCTTATCATCGTGTATATTTGCATCGAGGTCGAGGTAGAAAAGCATCTCGCCGTCGCTTCCGGGGATGGGCTTATTCTCGAGCTTAACGAGGTTTATGCCCAGCACGGCACAGCGCGCTACGAGCCTGTAGAGCATGCCCGGCCTATGATCCACCGATGCAAGAAGGCTTATGCGATTCGCCCCCGGGTACACGGTAAAATCCTTCTTTATCACTATAAAGCGCGTGTAGTTGTTGACATTGTTTTGCACATTATCGTCGAGCACAGTAAGGCCGTAAAGCGATGCGCACTCGGGCGAGCACAGGCAAGCTACCGAATTATCATCGCTTTTTGCAACGAGCTGTGCGGCAAGCGCCGTATTTTCGCATCTTTCCGATGTGAGGTTTGAATGATGCTCGAAGAATAGCGAGCATTGGCTCAAAGCCTGTTCATGCGAGTATACCTTCTTTATGTCGGACATCTTGGTGCCAGGTTTCGCCATAAGATTGTGCACTATGCGCACGCGCGTGGAGCGAACAATGTGGAAGCGCTTACTGTTCATCAAGCTGTATACATTGCTGACAGAACCTGCCGAACTATTTTCGATGGGCAACACGCCATATTCACACAAGCCGCTTTCCACAGCCTGGAATACACCCTCGAACGTACGGAAGTAAACCACATCGGGTGCGGCAAAAAGCTTCTCGCAGGCCTGCTGTGAATATGCGCCCTCCGCGCCTTGGCATGCAACGAGTGCGGTATCCGGGAAGAGTGCGCTGAGGGGGAGGGTAGCTTTTTCAACGCGTTCCTTTAGTGCATTATGCGATTCGTTGCCGATAAGCCTTGACTGGTGCGAGCGGCTTGCATCGAATAGGACGCTGTACATCAAGCGAGCGGCGCCTGCAAAATCATCGCCTGCCTCCTTGCTTACGCGCGCAAGTATCTCGCGCTCGCGTGCATGATTCTCGACGGGCATGTCGTTCTCTTTCTTGTAGTTCGCAACCTCACCCGAGAGTGCCATGCGCTCCTTGAACAGTTCCATGATCTTTGCATCGACCGTGTCGATTTGTGTTCTTAGTGTTTTGAGTTCCATCTTCTTTCTCCTAATCCGTTCTTTTAAAATATTTAATAGTGCCTATCTATTGTATCCTTCGCTCTCGACGATCATATCAAGCAAAACCATCGCCGTTACCGCTTCAACCACAGGTACAGCCCTTGGCACTATACATGGATCGTGGCGGCCTTTCACGGTAAGAACCGTATCGTGCATCTTCGTTAAGTCGATGCTGTTTTGCTCCATCGATATCGACGGCGTGGGCTTCACCGCCACCTTAAACACCACGGGCATTCCGCTTGTTATGCCTCCAAGCGCGCCACCGTGGGCATTGGTGCGGGTTTTTATCGCCCTGTCATCGAAGTAATATTCATCGTTATTTTCGCTTCCGCGCATACTTGCAACGCCGAAGCCTGCACCGAACTCTATGCCCTTTATCGCAGGTATTGCGAATATCGCCGCGGATATTCGGCTTTCAAGCCCTGAAAACATCGGATCTCCGATGCCTGCTTTCATGCCTATCGCCATGCACTCTATCGTACCGCCGATGCTATCGTTGGCGGCCTTAGCATCGAGTATGGCCGTGCGCATCTTCTGCACCGCATAGGGATCATTCACGGGCAATTCATGCGTGAGCACCGCTTCAAGTTGCACGCGCGATGTGTTCACCGAATCGAAGGGAACATCGCATACATCCCCTATCGATGCGATATGCGCGCCTATGTGTATGCCGCGCCTCGCGAGTATCTGCTTTGCTATGCCGCCTGCTATGCATAAAGGCGCGGTTAGCCTTCCCGAAAAATGGCCGCTACCTCGCATATCCGCCTTGCCGCCATAGCGTATGTATGCAGGATAATCCGCGTGGCCGGGTCTTGGAACCAGCTTCAAAGCTTCATAATCCGCGCTTCGTGTGTCGGAATTTTCGATTATTGCGGTGAGTGGCGAGCCGGATGTAACATCGTCCACCGTGCCCGAAAGGAAGATGGGTTCATCGCCTTCCTTCCTTGCCGTGGTTAGTTCGCTTTGCCCGGGTGCGCGGCGTGCGAGAAAATCGCGAAGCCTTTGCATGTCGATATGTTCGCCTACCGGCAATCCGTCGATTGTAACGCCTATCGCTCTGCCATGCGATTGCCCGAACACGGTATATCTAATGCTTTTGCCAAAATCAGATGCCATTTGTTTTACCTCCGAGTAACTTAAAATCTTCAAAGAATGCAGGATACGATTTGTTAACCGCCTGTGCACCCTCGATAATAGTATCATTCTGTGCGATGCTTGCAAGCACTGCCCCTGCCATCGCGATACGATGATCGCCCATGGCATTCACCTTGCCGCCCATGGCCACCTGCCCTTCGATGTATAGCGCATTTTCATCTGCGCTCGCATCGATGCCGACGCCAAAAAGCATCTCCAGTATAGCCTGCACCCTGTCGCTTTCCTTATCCCTAAGGCGCGCGGCACCCGTGAAGGTGGATTTTCCGCTTGCGCATGATGCAAGTACGGCGAGTATCGGCGCAAGGTCTATCGTTGCATCTATGTCACGGATGATGGGCTTTAATGTGCCCCCCGAGCGCACGGTAACTTCATCGCCGCTTTCTTGTACATCCGCGCCGAAAAGCTTTAATATATCTACGATTTGCTTATCACGCTGTAAGGATGTGCTCCTAAGTCCCGTAACCGTAATTGGGCCTTTTAATGCACCTGCCACGAGGAAGAATGCCGCGTTCGACCAATCGCCCTCGATCTTCAAAACGCTCGGCGACGTATAACGCTTACCTTCCACCTTGAAGCCCTGCGCAGTTCTTTCAACATCGATGCCGAATATGCCCATAAGCTCGATTGTAACATCAACGTAGCCTGCACTAACCAGCGGCGATGTCAACACAATCTCGCCGCCGCCTGCAATCGGGAGCGCAAGAAGCAAGCCCGATACATACTGCGAGCTTATATTGCCCGATACATGCACTTTTCCTCCTGTGAACTTGCCATTTGTGGCGAGGGGGAGTCCGCTTCCTTCAAACGACACACCGCAATTTTCGAGCGCATCGGTTAGCGCCTTCATGGGGCGCAAGGGAAGCCTTCCGCGGCCTTTGAAGGTTGCCCTGTCCGTAATCGCCGCAACGATTGGGACGAGTAGCCGCAAAGTTGTTCCACTCTCCGCGCAGTCGAGCACGGGGTCGGCCGGCGTTTTTTCGATTGGGTAGATGGTTGCACCCTTTTGCGTGCGTGTTACCTTTGCACCGAGCGCTCCCACACAATCCAGCGTGGCATCTATATCCTCGCTCGTGCTTGAAAAAATGAGTTCGGTGGGCGATGCGGCGAGCGCCGCAAGCATTATCGCGCGGTGCGCATATGTTTTTGAGGGTATCGCCGCTACCGTCCCTTCGAGTGCCATAGGGGATATTGTTACATTACTCATGATTGTCCTTTTCTAGCTCTTTTTTGATGCGTTGCCCCGTAGGTGACATAGCAACGCCGCCTCGCGCAGTTTCCCTGAGTGCAGGCGGTAGCATATGCCCAACATTTTGCATTGCATGCACCACTTCGTCAAACGGGATATTGCTCTTTATTCCCGAAAGTACCATGTCCGAGGATAGCATTGCATTGGCCGCGCCCATGGCATTCCTCTTCACGCAGGGGCATTCTACAAGCCCTGCGACGGGGTCGCATGCGAGCCCCATAACATTCTTCAATGCGATTGCCGCGGCATCGAGCGACTCGGCCGCACTGCCGCCCGACAAGAACACGAGCGCGGCGGCTGTCATCGCGGCGGCTGTTCCCGTTTCGGCTTGGCACCCTCCGTCCGCTCCCGATATGGTTGCGCCCTGCGCTATGATTATTCCAACCGCACCTGCAACGAGAAGCGCATCGATTAGTGCATCGTCACTCCAGTTTCTAACATTCGCGTATGTGAGTAGCACGCCCGGCAGTATTCCGCAAGCGCCTGCCGTCGGTGCGGCGATAATGCGTCCCATCGCGGCATTAACCTCTGCAACGGCCATCGCAGCGGCCGCGGCTTTTGCGGCGGCTTCACCCAAGTATGGGTTTTCGTATGCGTTGAGGAGCACGGCATCGCCGCCCGAAAGGCCGCTCCTCGTGCGTTCCATGCCCGAAAGGCCGCGCGCGCATGCATCCTTCATTATATTAAGGTCCTGCATAAGCTCCGCGAGGATATCCTCGGCGCTTCTTTCCGATGTTTGCATCTCGCGCCAGAGCATCGCCTCGGCTATCGACATGTTACGCTCCTCACATGTATTAAGAAGCTGCTTGCCATTTTTCATATTCATAAGATGCCCCTCCTACACGATGAACACTCGGTTGATGTCATCCGACAAGCCGAGTATCAAGGCGCGTGTTTTTTCCTTTACCGGCTCGTCCGTCTCAATGGTCATATACGCGTCAGATCCGCGCCCGTGGCGGAACACCTGCATGAACGCGATGTTTATCTTATGCTGTGCGAGTATGTGCGTTACGACGGACACCACACCGGGCACATCCCTATATTGAAGGATAAGCGCAGGGTAATCGCCCGTAAGCTCAACATGTAGGCCATTTATCTCAACTATTTTAATATTGCCGCCACCCACCGATTCGCCTACTACCTCGGTTGCTTCGCCATCGCTCGATGTTATTTCGATGCGCGCGGTGTTTGGGTGGTGCATCCTCTCCTTGGACATCTTAAATTCGAAGGCGACATTTTCATCCGCCGCAACATCAAACGCATCGGGGATGCGCGAGTCATCCGGCATCATGCCGAGCACTCCGGCTACAAGCGCACGATCGGTACCATGCCCCTTACCCGTCTCGGCGAATGAGCCATACAAGGTGAACTTCGCACTCACAACATCATTGTTTGCAATGCGACGGGCGATAAAGCCCATGCGACATGCCCCTGCCGTGTGCGAGCTTGACGGCCCCGTCATCGATGGGCCGATTATGTCGAATAGTCCGTAGCTTGGCATTTAGTCCACCTCCGCTTATTTCCTTTGCTTATATTATACCATACGTTTCGCATAGGGAAAGGACTATTTTTTCGCATGCACCATGTGCGGTTTCAAAAACATCCCTATTTGCGCCTTTGTATCGGCATATGCGATATTTTTTTATCATTCAGTTTGAGCTATTACGGTTTGTATACTCTAAACATTAAGTTTACGCATGGTAAGTAATATATATTTTTTTACAATTCTGCACGTTAATGTTATATCGCAATAAAGCCCGTGATTTGGGCTTTTTCTGTATTTAATTTGCCGTATAACAGTATTAAACAAAATGTATTGACATGCGATAAGTTTTATGCTTTAATTGATATGCTTGTTTAGAGAAAGTAAACCTTGGGTTAACGACAGCAAAACACTGGCGTTTACATCAGCTAAACGAAAAGTTTACAGCTTGTATGTGAAGGAGGGGGATTTAATGCGAATAGGCGACAAGATAAAGAGAATGCGGCTAAGGCTCAATCTTACGCAGGAAGAGCTGGCGGCGAGGACAGAGCTAAGCAAGGGTTTTATCTCGCAACTCGAAAGGGATCTCACATCGCCCTCCATAGCAACGCTTATGGATATACTCGAAGCGCTCGGCAGTGACATATCCGCATTTTTCAGCGAGCCTTTACAAGAAAAGGTCGTGTACACAAGCGCGGACATGTTCGTGAAGGAAGACCAAGAGCGCGGCAACGATATTTGCTGGCTTGTAACCAATGCGCAAAAGAATGCGCTCGAACCCATCATGGTTACCATAGCGCCGGGCGGCCACACCGCCACACAAGATCCCCACGAGGGTGAGGAGTTCGGTTACGTTCTGTCGGGGACGATCCAACTTATCTTAGGTGAAAAAAGTTTTAAGGTGCGCAAGGGTGACAGTTTTTACTTCCACCCAAACGAACCGCATGGCATAGAAAATACGGGCAAGAAGGAAGCGCGGGTATTGTGGGTATCCACTCCGCCGAGTTTTTAGAGGTATAAGGTATGGAAAGTAAACATCTTATAGAGCTATGTTCGCTCAGCAAAGCATATGGCGATACCGAGGCGCTAAAAAGCGTGGATCTATACATTCGCGATGGGGAGTTTCTAACCCTCCTCGGGCCTTCGGGTTGCGGAAAAACCACAATGCTACGCCTTATCGCGGGTTTCGTAATGCCTACGGGCGGTAAGGTAATATTTGACGGGAAGGACATCACCAATATTCCTCCCTACAAGCGCCATGTTAACACGGTGTTCCAGCGTTATGCGCTGTTTCCCCATCTAAGCGTGTTTGACAATGTCGCCTTCGGCTTGAAGATAAAAAAGCGCAGTAAGGCCGAAACAAAGGAAAGGGTGGATGAGATGCTAAGGCTCGTCGGCCTTGAAGGTTACGGCGATAGATGGATCGAACAACTTTCGGGCGGACAACAGCAGCGCGTGGCGATAGCCCGTGCACTCGCGAATGAACCCGAGGTGCTCCTGCTTGACGAACCGCTGGGCGCGCTCGACCTAAAACTACGCAAAACCATGCAAGTTGAGCTAAAGAACCTACAGCAAAAGCTTGGCATCACCTTTATATATGTAACGCACGACCAGGAAGAGGCGCTCACCATGAGCGATACCATCGTGGTGTTAAAAGATGGAGTAATACAACAAATAGGCACGCCCACGGATATCTACAACGAGCCGAAAAACGCTTTCGTTGCGGACTTTATCGGCGAGAGCAATATAATCGACGGTACAATGATCACCGATTACAAGGTAATGTTCGGTGGCGACGAATACACCTGCGTGGATGCCGGCTTTGGCGATAATGTCCCCGTTGAGGTGGTTGTAAGACCCGAGGATGTAGACATTCTCCCTGCCGATGCGGTGGGCGACAATCTAACATCCGGCGTGGTAACGCATGTACTGTTTATGGGCGTACACTACGAGATAACCGTTCAATCCGGCGAATTTTCGTACATGGTTCACACCACGGATCTTGTGGATGTAAACGAGGAAGTAAAGCTTCAGATCCTGCCCGATGCAATCCACATTATGAACAAAACCAAGTAGGGGGACGGCCATGAAAAGAACGGTATTTGCCTACCCATATGTGGTATGGATGCTCATATTTATACTCGCGCCCGGTCTCTTAATCGTGTACTATGCATTCACGACGGACGGGGCGTTTACCCTCGCACATCTAAGAGAAACTCTCGACCCCGTGTACATGGATGTTCTTTTAAGGTCGGTTCGCATCGCCTTTGAAGCTACGCTCATTTGCTTGGTGCTCGGCTATCCCGTTGCATATATACTAACACGCATAGACAAAACGGCGGCGGCGATACTCGGCATGCTATTCATAGTGCCGATGTGGATGAACTTCCTTCTTCGCACATATGCATGGCAGGTTTTGCTGGACACCAATGGCCTTGTTAACACCATACTTACCTTTTTAGGCTTGCCTGCGCAAAGCATACTATACACCGAAAGCGCGGTGCTACTCGGCATGGTGTACAACTTCTTACCATTTATGATACTGCCCATCCGCACGGTGTTAACCAAGATGGATCAATCCTACCTTGAGGCGGCAGGCGATTTGGGCGCAAATGGCATACAAACCTTCTTTAGGGTGGTATTTCCGCTATCCGTGCCCGGCGTAATATCGGGCATAACGATGGTGTTCATCCCTGCGATAACGACTTTCGCGATATCGAGCCTACTCGGCGGCGGCATGTTCATTATGTATGGC
>CAYJPI010000032.1:0-1078 GCA_964372005.1 uncultured Oscillospiraceae bacterium
ACAGGGTACACCCGAAGCTGTTGCCGCACCCGAAGCTGCAGCCGCACCCGAAGCTGTTGCCGCACCCGAAGCTGTTGCCGCACCCGAAGCTGTTGCCGCGCCCGAAGCCGTTGCCGCGCCCCAGTCTTCTCCGGCCGCCCCTGTAGCGGCAAGCGATGAGTACATCACCGAAGAGGCCGCCATCGAGATTGCTCTTGGCCATGCGAACCTCGAAAGCGCCGAAAACGCATCCGCACATCTTGACCGTGATGACGGCCGAATGGAGTACGATGTGAGATTCTTCTTAGGTACAACCAAGTATGAATATACGCTTGATGCCGTTACGGGTGCCCTTTTGGAAACCGAAGTAGATATGCAAGAAACCCCTGCACAGGCTCAACAGCCCATCGCAGATGCGTACATAGGCGAGGATGCCGCCGCAGGTATCGCACTTGCACATGCAAACCTCGAGCAAAGCGCAGTGAGTGCCTTCCGTGTGGAATTTGACATGGACGACGGCATCGCCGAATATGAAGTGGATTGGAAATACAATGGCATGGAGTATGAATACACCATCCATGCAAGCGAAGGCACTATACTCGAGTTTGATTCCGAGTACGACGATTGATCCTTCTCGATTCATCCACCGTCAACACAATTAACGATCGGCTGAAAATACAAAAAAACAACCTCCGTCATCTGTGCGCGAGGTTGTTTTTGTTTTAAGCATGTTTTAGATACCGTCTACGGCTTTAGTGCATTAACATCAATCTCAAATCCGTCCTCAAGTTCATTTACAAGGAGCGCGCGCACATAGCCGCGGTCTGTTGCGGTTGTTCGAATATAAAAGCCTTGCCCATAGTAAAAACGAATGAGGCTCGCCATCTTCGCGCTTGTGTGCAGTGCCACCGCAGGAATTTTTGCGTTCCTCGCATCATTTATAACGGTGCGTATTAGAACACCGCCCACTCCGCAACTCTGTGCCTTTAGAACAACGCCGAAACGGCTTATCAGCGCCACGCCCGATGCGATGGCATATCTAATCGTGCCGACGGGAACCCCATCCAAAAACGCCATATACACAACCGTGTTATCGATA
>CAYJPI010000032.1:1088-11717 GCA_964372005.1 uncultured Oscillospiraceae bacterium
TTTTCATCATCCTTCAGCGCATACACAAGCTCGGGTTTTCCTAAATCGAAGGCGTATTTTGCAAAAGCTTCCTTGGTTATGTTCAGTATGTCGGGGATATCCTCGGTTCTTGCCCGCCTTATTTCTATCTTCTTTCTTTCCATAGTAATTTAAGCGAGCACCTCGTCAAGTGCATTAACGAGCGCATCGATATCCTCCATCGATATTATGAGCGGCGGAACAAAACGCAAGGTGTTGTTGCCTGCAATGCCGATGATGAATCCTTTTTCGAGCATGGAAAGTTGCACATCCTTAGCTAGCTTCGTTGCATCAAGCTCCGCACCGATGATGAGTCCGCGCCCACGAACTTCCTTAATGCAAGTGTGGGCGAGCTTTTTTAGCTTAGCTTTAAAGTATTCGCCCTTCTTCGCCACATCGTCGAGGAAGCCATTCTTCGTTAGCGTATCCATCACCGCGATGCCTGCCGCGCAACAAAGCGCATTGCCACCGAAGGTTGTTCCGTGGTCGCCCGGCATGAACGCACAGCAAAACTCCTTGGCAAGTATCGCGCCGATCGGAAGCCCGCCGCCTAGCGCCTTCGCCGATGTAAATATGTCCGGTTCGATGCCATAGTTCTCATATGCAAAGAGCGTACCCGTGCGCCCCATTCCGGTTTGAACCTCATCGAAGATAAGCAATGTATCCGTTTGATCGCACAGTTCACGCACGGCTTTGAAGTATGCTTCGCCGCCATCCACAACACCACCCTCGCCTTGGATGGGCTCGAGTATCACGGCGGCTGTTGTATCATCTATCTGCGCTTTCAATGCTTCGATGTCGCCAAAGGGAGCATATGAAAACCCTGTCGGCAATGGGGCATAGGGTTTTTGGTATTTCTCCTGCGCCGTCGCCGTCACCGTTGCTAGCGTGCGGCCGTGGAAGGAATTGTTCGCGCTCACTATGCCATAGCGTTTCGCGCCCTTCCTATAATGATACGCGCGCGCAAGCTTTATAGCGCCCTCGTTCGCCTCCGCACCCGTGTTTGCAAAGAACACCTTATCCGCACAGGTGTTTTCCACCAACATCTTCGCGAGCACTGCCTGCTCCTCGATGTAAAAGTAATTCGAGATATGGCAGATCTTCTGTGCTTGATTTTTTATTGCCTCAACCAGCGCGGGGTAGTTGTACCCCAGCGCACTTACCGCTATGCCTGCAAGAAAATCCGTATATTTCTTGCCCTCATCATCATAGAGGAATACGCCCTCGCCCTTCACGGGCATGATGGGCAATCTTTCCCCGAATGTATTCATGTAATATGCACTGTCTAGCGCTTTAACTTGTGCGTGGTTCATTTTTCACCGTCCTCCTTCGTTACCATCGTGCCGATGCCCGTATCGGTGAATATTTCAAGTATTATGGGATGCGGAATTGTTCCGTCGAGAATATGCGTGCGGTTTACTCCGCTTTGAACGCTCTCGATGCAACCGCGCACCTTGGGAATCATGCCGCCGTCCACCACACCGGTGGCGATAAGCTCTTCCGCCTCGCGTATGCTGATGTGCGAAATTAGCGTCTCGGGATCTGAAGGATCGCGGCGTATACCGTCGATGTCGGTGAGGAACATAAGCTTTTCCGCGCCGAGCTCAGCCGCAATTTTTCCTGCCACCGTGTCAGCGTTGATGTTGTAGCTCTCACCCATCGGCCCCGCACCCACAGGCGCGATTACGGGAATATACTCATCCTCGCAAAGATGGCGCAACAAACGGGTGTTCACCTTGGTGATTTCGCCGACATACCCAAGGCTTACTCCGTCATCGGCGGTGAGTCTCGTCGCTTCGATAAGGTTTGCATCCTTGCCGCAAAGGCCTATCGCTTTAGCGCCCAGCACATTTAGCTGCGCTGTTATGTCCTTGTTGATTTTACCCGTAAGTACCATCTGCACAACATCCATCGTATCCTTGTTTGTTATGCGCAGCCCCTTGTGAAAGCGCGGCGTTATGTTGAGCTTCTTTAGTAGCCTATTTATCTCCGGGCCGCCGCCATGCACAACAATCGGGTTAACGCCAACGTATTTTAGTAGCGTTATATCCTGCAATATCTTTTGTGTGAGCGATGCATTTAGCATTGCATTGCCGCCATACTTCACCACCACGATCTTTCCGGCCAAGCGTTGTATATATGGCAGTGCTTCAATCAGTGTATTAGCCTTACGAATTAGAGTATCGGTTTTCATATTTCCTCCTATATGCTCCAAGCTACGCGAGGAAGCCCCGCATTTTCGCTAAGTCCCATTTTGATGTTCATATTTTGTACCGCTTGTCCTGCCGCGCCCTTAATGAGATTATCAAGGCAGGATACCACGATGAGTCGATTCAATCTTTTATCTACCACAAAGCCTATCGCAACACGATTGCTTCCCACCACATCGCGTAGTTCGGGGAGTTTGCCTGCATCGTACACGCAAACAAACTTCTCATCCTTGAAGAAATCCGCATATGCATCTCGCAACTGTTCTTCGCTTACTCCGGGGAGGAGGTTTGCATAGCAGGTAGCGAGTATTCCACGCTTAACCGGCAAAAGATGAGGGGTGAACGATAATAGGATCTCCTCGCCGGCAAGCTTGGAAAGCTCCTGCTCTATCTCCGAAGTGTGGCGATGTTTTCCCACATTGTACGCCTTCATGCTCTCGTCGAGTGTGCAGAAATGCGTTTGCTCGGATAGCTTGCGCCCCGCACCGGATGCACCGCTTTTAGCATCAATCACTATGCTCTTCGTATCGATGAGCTTTTCTTTAACCGCAGGTGCAAGCCCCAATATGGAGCAGGTAGTATAGCACCCGGGATTTGCGATTAGCCTTGTTTCCTTTATTTTTTCGCGGTGAAGCTCTGCCAAACCGTAAACGGACTCAGCCAATAGCTCAGGCGCATTATGTGCATCATTATACCATTGTTCATACACTTTCGCATCATCATATCTAAAGTCCCCGGATAAATCAATTACCACAAGGCCGGCCTCGTAAAGCGCGGGAACCATCAACTTTGAAGCACCATGCGGAAGGCTTACAAACACCACATCCGCTAAGGATTTCATCTGTTCAACACTCGGATCGCTGAGCAAAGGAATGTCCGCACCGAGATAAGCAGGGTAAAAGTCGGATAGCGGCTTTCCTGCGCTCGATGATGAGCCCAAGAAGGCAATAGAAACCCCGTCATGTGCCATCAATAGGCGCAAAACCTCCTCGCCTGCATAACCCGTTACACCCAAAATACCCACTCGTACCATAATTATTCCCTCCACATAATGTAATCGTGTAATAAGTATACATATATTTGATTAAATATGCAATATGAATTTTAGATTTTTTCGCGAAAACATTGGATTTTTTTATGAGCATGTGCTATAGTGTGCGTAAGAATATGTAGTCGGGCGGTTGAAGAAACTACTTGCAAGGTATTAAGCGAAGGAAGCCTCAGCCGTTACATTCGGAGGATAGATGCAAAACATAATAATATCCGCGGCGGTGGTCGCCCCTTTGTTCATTATGATGGGGGCGGGATACCTGTTGCGTCGTTTCAAGGTTATAGATGAAAGGGCCATCCACCCTTGCAATATGATACTCTTTAGATTGCTCCTACCGATGCTTCTTTTTGAAAGCATATACACAACAAACTACGAAGGCCTTGACGGTGGGATGACGGCTTTGCTTTTGGTTATAGGAATGCCCATAAGCTACATTGCATCCTATTATTTCGCATACCGCTTTGCGAAAACACCTGCAAGGCGCGGTGCTATCGCCCAGGGTGTTGCACGTGCGAATATAATACTATTCGGCATGCCACTTGCTGTAAATTATTACGGTGAAGGAAATATCGGGGTGGTGTTTCTTGCATTTGCTCTATGTGTACCACTCACTAATATATTCTCGGTGCTCGTTCTCGAGTTTTCACGCGGCACAAAACCGAATGCAAAGCAGATACTCAAAAGTGTTGTAACAAATCCCCTACTCATCATGATGGCGGCAGGTTACCTATTTAATGTAACCGGTGTTTCACTGCCAAATATTATTATGAGCGCTGTTTCGAGCATGGCTGATGCCGCAACCCCCATATCATTCATACTTATAGGAGCGTCATTCACTATAACTTCGGTTAAAAGAAATCGCTTAGCCATCACGTGGGCAACACTCGGAAAGCTTGTGCTCTTACCCGGTGCGATGATAACCGCAGGCATCCTTTTAGGCCTTCGCAATCAGGAGCTCTATGCCGTGCTTATGGCCTTTGCAACGCCCACCGCCGTTTCATCATTCCCCATGGCGGTTGCGATGGGAGCTGATGGAGAACTTGCGGATGAAATTGTGGTAATAACAACGCTTTTTGCATCAATTACCCTATTCGCTTTTATCGCAGTATTGGGCGCATTAAATTTGATATAACGCCTATGTATTATTTAGGAAAACATGTTCCTCGCATTTATACGATACATTGACTTTGCAGGAATTTTGTGCTATACTTTCACGAATCGCATTTGCGAAAAAAGAGTTTTTTGTTACTTTGGAAGGAAGATGAACGATTATGAAGATGTATAATATCGCTGTTGTAGGCGCTACCGGTATGGTTGGTGGCATGTTCTTGAAGGTGCTCGAGGAGCGCAAGTTGCCCGTTGCAAATTATTATCTGTTTGCTTCCGCTCGCAGTGCAGGCAAAGAGATAGACTTCATGGGTAAGAAGCACATAGTTCGCGAATTGAACGAAACCGCTTTCGACGGTCTCGATGTTGATATTGCATTATTCTCCGCCGGCGGCTCTACATCCGAAAAGTTTGCTCCCATCGTGGCTAAAACAGGCGCTGTGGTTGTTGATAATTCGAGCGCATGGCGCATGGATGATGAGGTTCCCCTCATCGTGCCCGAAGCCAACCGCGCCGCAATCTCAGGTTATAAAACAAAGAATATCATCGCAAACCCGAACTGCTCCACCATCCAAGCGATGGTCGCATTGAAGCCCCTTCATGAGGCGTTCGGGCTAAAGCGCGTTATCTACTCCACATATCAGGCTGTATCGGGCGCAGGCCAGGCCGGCTACTCCGATCTTGAAGCAGGCATGAAGGGCGAAGCTCCCAAGAAGTTCTCCTACCCCATCGCAGGCAACTGCATACCTCAAATAGATGTGTTCCTAGATAACGGCTATACTAAGGAAGAGATGAAGATGGTAAACGAAACTCGCAAGATTCTCGATTTGCCCAATCTCCCCGTAACCGCTACAACGGTTCGCGTGCCCGTTTTCCACGGCCATAGCGAAAGCATCAACATCGAGTTTGAGCGTCCCTTTGAGATTGAAGCATTGAAGCGCGTACTTGAGGAGGCTGAGGGTCTTGTTGTGCAGGATGATCTATCAAACGCTGTTTACCCCATGCCGATAAACGCCGAAGATACGGATCCCGTTTATGTCGGCAGAATTCGCAGGGATTTTTCCGTGGAAAACGGCATAAACCTTTGGTGTGTGGCGGATAACATCAGAAAAGGCGCGGCTACGAATGCCGTCCAAGTTGCCGAAGAACTAATTAAGATGTGGGAAGCATAAAATATCTATGAATGTGAGGATTGCATTATGAGTATTTTCAAGGGTGCCGGCACGGCAATCATTACCCCGTTTCGCGACGGAAAGGTAGACTTTGAAGCATTCGGTAAGCTTATCGACAGGCAGCTGGATGGAAAAATCGATTCCATCATAGTTTGCGGAACAACGGGCGAAGCCTCCACCATGTCCACCGATGAGAAGAGTGCGGCTATCGAGTTTTGTATAAAGCGCGTTAACGGCAAAGTTCCCGTCATCGCAGGTACGGGCGGCAACAATACCGCAAATGTCATCCGTGACAGTGTAGCGGCGGAAAAGCTCGGTGCTGATGCGCTTCTCATAGTAACTCCATATTACAATAAATCGAGCCAAGCGGGGCTCATCGCGCATTATACCGCCATTGCGGATGCCGTGAACATCCCCATCATCACCTACAATGTGCCGGGTAGAACGGGCGTTAACCTAAACCCCTCCACCATGGCTGAGCTTGCAAAGCACAAAAACATCGTAGCGATAAAGGAAGCGAGCGGCAACATCGAACAGATTGTTGGGATTGCCGCGGCGTGTCCCGAGATTGACATGTATTCGGGCAATGACGACCATGTTCTCCCCCTTCTTTCCATGGGCGGCAAGGGCGTTATCACCACGATAGGCAATGTCATCCCTACCGATATGCATGATATGTGTGAGGCCTTCTTCGATGGCGACATGGAAAAAGCCCGCGCAATTCAAATAAAGGTGCTCCCCATTTGGAAGGCGGCATTTTGCGAAGTGAATCCCATACCGATAAAAACGATGTGCGCGATGCTCGGCCTATGCGAGTGCGAATTCAGGTTGCCGCTTGTGCCTGCGCAAAGCGAAAGCATCACAAAGATTGAGGAATCTTTAAAGAAATACGGCTTGCTATAAAGCGTAGGCCGATCCATTGCCATGCACTAATTTTCAAGGCATGGCACACCAAGCAGTACAGGGAGGAAAATATGATTCGTTTGGCCATTACCGGCATTTGTGGAACGATGGGCCGCGTTATCGCGCGCACCGCAAAGAGCATGCCCGATACATTCACCGTTGTTGCCGGGGTTGATCCTTCCGGTGAAGAAATGTCGGAGGGCGTGAAGGTGTATCCAAGCTTCGATGATATCGATGTGGAAGTGGATGCGCTTATCGATTTTAGCGTTCCGGCCGCTTTGAAGGGTTCGCTCCTTTACTGCCAAAAAAACAATGTTCGCCTTGTTGTAGGTACAACGGGGCTAAGTGATGATGACAAAAAGAAGATACGCCTTGCATCCGAGAAGGTTCCGGTATTCCAAAGCGGCAATATGTCGCTCGGCGTTAATCTTCAAATCGAGCTGGTAAAAAAAGCGGCAAGCGCACTTGCGGAAGCATATGATGTTGAAATCATAGAAAAGCACCACAAGCGCAAGGTCGATAGCCCGAGTGGCACCGCACTCATGCTCGCAGACGCAATAAAATCACAGTACGCAAGCGAGAAGGAATATGTATTCGGCCGCCACAGTAAGAACGCGCGCCGCACCGATAAGGAGATCGGTATACATGCCATCCGCGGCGGAACGATAGTTGGCGAACATTCCGTATCGTTCATAGGTACGGATGAGATTATCGAAATCACACATACATCGCATTCGAAAACCATCTATGCGGTGGGTGCTCTTCGCGCGGCAGAATATCTCATGACCAAGGATTCGGGCTTCTTCGATATGAGCGCAATCGTCACCGAGAAGGAAGTTTTATCCCATCTATACACCGAGGACGATCAAGCCATCATCACAGTAAGTTCGCTCCCGCATGATGCCAACACGCTCTCGACCATCTTCGATGCCGTCGCCGATGCAAATGTGTTCGTTGACATGATAAGCACGCTCGTACAGGGCGGTACTTCATCAGAAATAAGTTTCTCCTTGCCTAAAGCACAGCTGATGACGGCTATCGCCGCGCTAAAGCCCCTTCGCAAGCGCTTTATGGGCATGGACATTCATCACGTTGAGCATATCACAAAGCTCAGCGTTGAAGGCAAGGGCATGGCTCTTCGCCACGGCGTCGCCGCTCGCTTCTTTAGCGTGATGGCACAGGCAGGCGTAAAGATTGAGCTTGTTACAACGAGCGAAACCAAAATTTCCTGCTGCTTGCGCACGGTAGAAGTTCCCCTCGCCGTTGCAGGGCTCGCAAAGGAATTTGAGCTGTAATAATCATAAAATCGATTTTTATTAACTTTCAAAATCAAAGAAGTGTTCTTCGAACGCTTCTTTTGTATTTTCGGCTTCCATTCATAATTTGTTTACGTGTGAGAATACATGGAAAATATGATTCGTGCGTGACTTTTAATTCCGTACGGGTTACAATAAATTGTACGAAATTTGATTTAGGATGGTGAAAATATCCATGAAATTACGCAATCTACTTTTTCTTGTGCTTCTGCTATCGGTGTTCATCGCATCGCCGAATGCATATGCTCTCGATGAAGTAAAGAATACCGACCCCGACAAGTACTATGTCCTTCTTGATGTGAAGAGCCAGATTGTCACTGTGTACGAACAGGATGAAAACGGCGAGTACACCAGAATAGTAAGGCGAATGGTATGTACATCGGGGCAGCTCGAAGATGACCCCATCGACCCCGAAGATCTCGCCACACCCACACCGCGCGGCGTGTGGAAGGTTGGCGCGCGCGAACGCTTCGGCAAGTTCGCCTCATTCAGCAATGAATATGCGCGCTATTGGACACAGGTGGTTGACGGAATATTCTTCCACTCGATTATGTTCCGCGACCGAGACCCGGAGACGCTCAAGTCATTCGCCTATCGTGACCTCGGGCAGGCTCTGTCGCATGGATGCATCCGCCTCTATGTCGAGGATGCTAAGTGGATATATTACCACATTCCGCCGGGCACAACTGTGAATGTGTCCTATAGCGAGGATACCGACAAGGAGCTTGCCAATTCACTCAAGCACGACATGGATTTTGATGATTACGAAGCATTCCAGATGAACATATTCGACGTGGAACCCCTTCCCGATCGCACCGCATATGTTATGGTGGATGATGCACCGCTAAGAACCGGCAACGGCTCAAACGACGAAATCATAAAGAGGGTGGCCGAAGGAACCGAAATAATCGTTTTGCAAGAGGGCGACCCGTGGATTAAGGCCGAAATCGATGGGCGTGAAGGCTATATGAAGCGCGCCTACATCTCTTATACCGAGGGTGTGCTCGAAGCCGATCCCGAAGGCCCGATAGTTGGTTCTACCGTGTATCTATATGAAGAACCCGACACCGACTCGAGGCGCATATGCAAGGTCGCACATGATACGAGCCTTGTTATACTCGAAGAGGGCGAGGATTTCGCTAAGGTGCAATACTTCACCGAAGTAGGCTATATTCAAAACCGCTCGATAAGATACGATTGGTCGACGATATATGAGGAGACGGAATGAAACATTATTCAACGAAATCAAATGTAATCGGCCGAGTTTTTGGCCGCACAAAGATTGTATGCTTAGTTCTTTGCGCGATTCTCGCGTTGAGCGGCTGCTCCAATGTGCCGAGCGGCGATAGTTCCTCCCCTTCCGAACCTGCGGCCACGCCTTCGCCCACGCCCGAACCCGTAGGCATGGATAAAGTATTTGGCGAAGGAAAAACCATCGCCATCCTTTCGGAGGATAACACCATCATCACAGGGGCGGTGGCGCAGGCGAATGCACTCGGTATACCATCCGTTCCGACTAATAGCGTGGATGAAGCCAACGCGGCCGACATCATTATCACCGATATGATGGACGCAGAAACAACTGCTCTGCTTACAAAACCCACAATCGCATTGCATTCTTCCCCCGTCTCGGGTGCAACCGCAACGATAGTATTACCGAGCGATGATGTGCGCGGCGCTATAGAATCCATACACGATTTTCCCGGCCACGAAGCGCCCGTTCGCATAGTGAGCCTTTTCGACTTGAGCGACTTGTATGCTATGAATGCATTCACAGAAACGGAAGACGCCGGCAAGCTATTCTCGCGCTCTTACCTCGTGGTGAATACGGATGCTTCACAAACCCCCGAACCCGACCTTACCAACCCTGACTCCGATCCCGACCTAAACGAGGAAGAAGCGGCCGAAGAAGAGGTAGAAGCAGTGGAGGAGGAAGCAGCGGAAGAAGAAGCAACGGAAGAAATAGAAGAAGAAACCCCTGCCACCGATTCCGTTAGTTTAACGGATGCCCCTTCTTCATTATTCGAAATATTGGAGAGCATCCCCGTAGGGCTTCTCGATACCATCTACGCGCAAACCCCCGAGCTCGCTAAAATCGCATACTCCGTGCTTGTCGAAGCTGACAGGCATGACCGCACCGAGGTAATCGTTAGCACGATGACGGAGGATGTCGTATCTTTGATGCGCGAGGATTTCTATCTTTTGGGTGGCGCGTACGGAACCAATGGCTATGCCGTAGGTGCTTTGGCACTGCGTATGGCGGCTTCGCATCTTGCAGGCGAGGAAGTGACGGATGCCACGGTTGAAAGCCGCATGTTCATCGCGGAGGATTGGCATGCGATCGAGAAGGAAACGCCCTTCACCACCGACATCTTTGCTATGGTTATCGATCCTCAAAGCGACGAATCCCTCGCGAATGTATACGATGTTTTGGGCGGCATGGAGCTTGCCAATCTCTATCGCACCGAAACGCATGCATATTTGAGTGAATACGCGGCTGAAGCGGCTTCTTAGCACCGCAATGAAGCGCCATTTAATTTTGTAAACAAATACGCACAAATCATGACATTTTCGCATTATTGTAGTACAATGAATTGAGAAAAATGTAACGGAGAAATACGATGCACAATAAGAAACCCGTAATACTCGCCGCTTTTATGTCCCTCATGTTCCTGCTCACAGCTTGCGCAGGGAATGGGGAGCTTGCCTTTCCCACAGGGGATGAAGATAGCAATTACATTGGGGAATTAAACTTCTCAAACCCGAACCCCGTGGTGGAGGCCGTGCCCGTCGAAGTAACCCCGGTTGAAGCGACACCCGTGGAGGTTCTACCCGTAGAAGTTGAAGAGGAG
>CAYJPI010000033.1:0-11416 GCA_964372005.1 uncultured Oscillospiraceae bacterium
ATCGCGCACAAGGCATTGCACAAAACAAGATGGACATCTACAAAACCGTGCTTGAGGCTTGCCAGATAGTAAGAAATAGCCCGAGGCATGATGAATCAGAGTGGGAAGATTGATTGCAGTGAATTAATCGGCTGTAGATTGACACTGCGAAAAAAATAATTAAAGATAAAGTCCACCCTTGATTTAGGGTGGACTTAAATTGTGTTGACACTGCCAAATACAATTGTGAGAAAGTTCCAAATTCGTTCACAGCCGTGCCAACCGCCCCTATGGTATGTTTGAGGGGATGTGTGCTATACTAAGCGTAGCGAAGATAGTTAAACTAGTTGAAGATGTTCCGATAAAGTGGCACAGCATAAAACTAACGAAATCGAGCATGCGAATACTACTTGCTATCTAAAAACTTGAAGGAGGATATATATGTTCTTTAATCCTTACTATGGCGCCGGATACACGAGCACGGACACGATACTGCTCATGGCATTGCTTCTTGTGATGATACTCGGCTTTGTAGCGCAATCTCGCGTTACGGGAACTTTTCAAAAATATGCTAAGGTGCAAGCGAAGGTGGGCATGAGAGGACACCGTGCGGCACAAGACTTCCTCAATGATGCAAACAGCAGTGCAAGGCTTACTCGCGTGTCCGGAACATTGACGGATCACTTTAACCCGAGAACCAATGTGGTTGGGCTGAGCGATGCCGTGTACGATTCTTCAAGCGTTGCCGCGCTTGCGGTGGCGGCCCACGAAATTGGCCATGTTATGCAATATGAGGAGGGTTACTTTCCGATAAAATTGCGCAATGCGATCCTTCCTGTGGCAAACTTTGGCTCGCGTGCCGCTCCGCTTATCGTATTGATCGGTTTTTTTATGGGGAGCTTCAATCTTGCACTGATTGGCGTAGTGCTTTTCGGAGCGATGTTCCTATTCCAGCTATTCACATTGCCTGTGGAGTTTAACGCTTCGAGCCGTGCCATAGAGATGCTTACACATCGCGGCTATCTTACGCCCGAGGAAGTTCCCCAGGCGAAAGCGGTGCTTCGAGCGGCCGCGCTCACATATGTGGTTGGTGCATTGGCGAGCCTCGTGACATTGTTAAGGCTTTTGTCGATGGCTAATCGATCGAGAAGATAAACGACTTTAAAAAAAGGTTACCGCATACTGCGGTAACCTTTTTGTTTGGTATAGTATTTATCCACCCCAGCGGATGTCTACACGATCGCCGTTTTGAATAGGCTCAAGGAAGCCCGTGGATTTCCCGTTAACGAGAATATCGAGGTTGCCGTGGGCGTTTTCTGCATCAACGCCGGCATATTCAAGCAGGTGCATCACCAAGAGCGGCTCGGTTTCCTTAAACGGTATCTGCGTTACTTGGCCGTTTAGCGAAAGTTGGTATGTAATAAATGTATCGGACTGCTCCGCCTCTTCGCTTTGTGAGGTCTTCTCATCTTTCACCTTTTCAGCGTTTGCGATGGGCTGAGGCTCCGGCTTCGAAGTATCTTCGCGAATGATGAGTACATCACCCGATGTGATGGGTGCATCCCATGCAACTTCAACATCGTTTAAAAATGGCGTTGCATTAGTGCCTTCGTGGAAATCCAATGGGGTAGCGGTGGCATGTGCCCCATCCGCGGCAGGGGTAAAAGCGATTACATCGCCGGGCGAGACCATGGTTTCGATGTTTGCATCTTCACCGTTTCTTGTGATGATTGCGTGCACGGGCATTTGCCCTCGAACCACTTTTTGCACATCGTTTAAAGTGAAGATGAGATTGCGCCCCCACCTACCCATGATTTGATTTACGCGATAGCCTGCAAGAAGCAATACATCTAGCATGCGCATTTCGCGGGCATTGAGTAGCTTCAAGCGGCGCTCGTTCACCGTTACGCCGAAAAACTGGAAGTACTCCTGTGTTATCGCGGTGTAAGCGATGCCAAGGGGCGTTACATACATTGCGCCCTTGAGGGTATCCATATCGTTAAGAACGATGTTCTTAAGCATGCGCGTTCCACCGGCAGACACTTTATTTTGTGCTATCCCCAGCCCTTCCGCGATGCGCGGAGCGAGTGTAGGAATGAGACTGCCGCCGCCGATTACGAACACCGCAGCAGGCGATGCCCCGTCGTTAGCTTCGAGGACGCTCTCGGATATCGTATTCGCCAAATAGGCGATGGGTGCATCAAGCTTTTGAAGAACATCCTCGCGCGAGACAGACTCCTCCATCCCTAGGATGTTTAGATAAACGAGCGTATCCGTTTCGGTGCCAAGTTGACGCTTCAATCTTTCTGCGGTAGGAAAATCAACCAAGTATTCCTGTATGATGGCTTCGGTTAGTTCATCTCCTGCTGTAGTGGCCATATCATATGCCGTGATAGCGCCGCCCTTGGATATCGCTATGTCCGATGTGCCTGCGCCGATATCCACGAGTGCAAGATTCAAAAGGCGCAACTCTGAAGGTATTAGCACATTTATCGCCGCGATGGGTTCGAGAGTAAGGCTCACCACTTCCAGGCCGCTGGCATCGATGGCGGCGTACAAGCTTTCCACAACGCTGTAAGGAAGGAAAGCGGCGAGAAGCTCTACGCCTATGTCTGTGCAGGTGTGGCCGAGGAGGTTCGCTATAGGATGATCATCCATGCGATACTCAACTATGCTGTAGCCGACGCAGTAGAAACCACGGGCGACATCCCCCTCCATATCCTTGATGCTTTCGTGCGCAAGCTCAATCGCTTCGCCCTCAAGGCCGAGTATCATCTCTTTTTCAACGAGGCCGGGGGCTTCTTGCAACGTGCGTTTTGCACTCACGCGAACGGTGCGTAGCATACGCCCTGCCGCCGCTACGGCCACATGCTTAAGCTCGCAACCCGTGCGTATCTCAAGCCGTCTTTTCACCTCGGCGACGATACGCCCAACGGCTTCAATGTTCTCAACCTGCCCATCTTTCATGGCGCGACCGGGGTGTTCCATCTCCTCATAAAACAAAACCTTCAAACGATCGTCCGATGCTTTCTCGCCCACGATGCCCACGATTGAACGCGTACCGATATCAAGCGCAAAAACAAGGTTCGCCTCGTTCAATGATTGCTTTTCAATTGAAAGATCAGAAGGCATCATATCTGAAGAGCCTCCACTTCGGTTGTTAGATGCAACAGCGCCTGCTCTTCCAAAATAAGTAGTTGATGCTCGCTCTTTTCGCTTGCACCGATGCCGGAAACATAGTGGTTGGTGGAGAGAAAGCTTGATTGGTGGGTCATATCGATATGTCCTACGGTTTCAACGGCGTGCACCTTGTCAACTATAAGGCCGGTAGCCTTCGAACCGCCATCCTCGATGACTATTACGATGGACTGGAAGCTCGCCGCGAACAGATCCTTGGCTTCCTTCATTATGCTTGTGATGGAAGGCATGTAAACATTCTCGATTTGGGAGAGGCCGCGCTCCTTACAATCGGTTATTGTGGCGGTATCGCCGGAACGCAGTGCATCGTTGTAGCGCGCGGCTACACTGTGCAGCGCGGCGTGTGGCTCGCTAATACGCTCCAAATGGAAGGTGATCGTGCTTGGAAGATCAAGCGAGCGGACTGTGGAAAGCCACTGGCCGAGGTTGCAATCGCCGGCATTGGTGGCACGGGTGAATATTTCACCTTGATCGATTGCGGATCGCAGTGCGCTAACCCAGCTGTGATGATCTTCGATGCGTGCATCGAGTGTTTCGGTGAATGTGTCGTATTCTTTGCTCAGAACGCTAATTCCGAAAAGGGATCGCATATCCACGAGGGGGACTACGAGCCCGCGCACATGCATTATCCCTTTTAGATATGAAGGGGCTTGCGGCATGGGGGTGATTTTGTCGGGAAGGAGCATAATGGATGTAACACATCTTGCGCTTATGGCGCAGTAGTGCTTATCCACCTGAAACGTTAGAGAGGGGAACTGTCCTTCGGTGGCAGAAGATGTTTGCGTTGTATATTGTTCCATTTTTCATACTCCTTTTACTCGGCTCAAAGACCTTTATAAATTGGATTACTTCCTAATCTAATTATAATAACATACATCGAGCAATTTTTCGAGAGAAAATGAGAAAAAAAGGACGGAAAATTAATTACTATATTTATGATTATTGGATACAAATACCATCAAAAACATCAATATTACAGCGTTTTTCCCGTTACGCTTGACTTCGCACGTCAGGGGCGTATAATAGTAATATATGCAGTTAGCATGAATAAGAAAAAAATGATATATGTTGGCCTAGTTATGTAGGCAAGAGATGAGAACGAATGTGAGGTGCGAGAGATGATCGGGAATATGTTTTCTGAGATTGACAAGCTGAAGTCGGGTCTTGATGCGTCATGGCTCAGATCGGAGACGATATCCAACAACATCGCAAATGTTGATACACCGGGATATGATCGCCAAACGGTGGCGTTTGAGGACTATTATCGCGCGGCTTTGTCAGGCGGATCCGATTTGTCGCTCAACACCACGAGGAGCGGACATTTTGCCATGCCGATATCCGATGAACCCGCGGCAACACTTGAGATTGATAGGTCCACAACCATGCGAATGGACGGCAACAATGTGGACATCGAAAAGGAAATGACGGATATGGCCGTCAACACTATTTACTATTATACACTACAAGCGAAGGTTACCTCGGAGTTTAACCAGCTAAATACAGCGATTACAGGAGGTGCATAACTATGTCTTTTCTTAAAAGTATGGAGATTAGCGCATCGGCGCTGACAGCACAGAGACTGCGCATGGATGTTATCGCGGAGAATCTTGCGAACATCAACACAACGCGCGATGTCGACGGCGAGCCGTATCAACGCCGCTATGTGGTTATGCAATCGCGCGAGGGCGACACCTACGGATCGTTCTCCTCATACCTTAATGCGGCAAACAGCGCGGGAAGCGGCGTGAGAGTAACCGAAATACTCGAGGATGAAAGCCCCTTCAAGCTTGATTACAATCCCGAGCATCCGGATGCGGACGAAGCCGGCTATGTGCGCATGCCAAATGTAGACTTGGCAGTGGAAATGGTTGACATGATGGGTGCCACGCGCTCGTATGAGGCGAATGTAACCGCATCGAACGCGGTTAAGTCTATGGCATTAAAGGCACTTGAGATTTAAGGAATAGGAGGAGAAACAAATGTCTGTAACGGCTATTCAAGCGGTAAGTAATGTATTAAACGGATACTCCGCCGATCCGAATATCAAGGCGGAAGGCCCGGAGTTTAAGGACTTTTTGTCGCAAGCCATAGAGGATACCGAAGAGACGGCGACAAACAGCGAAGCATACTCCGATGCTATTCTCATGGGCGAGCTAAACAGCTTGCACGAGGCAACGATCGAGATGCGTGAGGCGGAGCTTGCAATTAACCTCACGGTGCAAATCCGAAATCGTGTAGTAGATGCGTATAACGAAGTTATGCGTATGCAGATTTAATAAATGGTGGGGCAGGGCGATACACTCGCGCCAATAGCTTCACCGGCACCCGGGGAAGCATTCGCAGGTGCGCAAGGGGTAGACATGGGACAGATTTTTATACTCATGATATATCTTGTGCTCCTGCTTATTGCTATGTATTTCGGCGTTAGATTCTTCGCGCGTTTTTCGCAGCGCGGCGGCTTCTTTGTCGGCAAGGGGATACATTCGCGCTTTGCACCGGGCAAGCATATCATGCTTGTGGATAAACTGGCCATCGACAAGGAGAAGAGCATCATGCTTTTCGATTGTGATGATAAACGCTTCTTGGTAGGCGTAAGTGCCGACAAGATAACGCTCTTGAAGGAAACGGATGCCCCCGAAATACAGATGGAAGAGGCAAGCGTTGACCCTTCACCGCCATCATTTGGTGAGATGTTTAACCTTTTCAAAAATCGTGGAGAGAAAAAAGTATAATGTTAATCCTCATTTAAAATGGTTACATGGCTGAGGATTAGTGGATACTGCTTTCGCGGACAAATTAAATTTTGAAATGGATTATCGAGAAAAAGTATAAGAGGTGTTAAATGAGAGGTGGCAGATGAGCCTTTACAAGCATAATGAGGGTAAACCATGGGGCAGACGCAGAAAAAAAGCGATCTGCCTGTTGCTCTTAGTTGGCATGTTGCTCCTGCTCCTTGGTGCATTCACCGGGTGCGCGAGCGCCGAGGAAATAGCCGCGGCAAGAGCTGCGGGTGACGGAAACTCCACAAACATACAAGTGCCCGATATAACGGGCGAGGAAGAAGGCACCGAGGTAGTGCCGGGGCAACTGCCCGACACCGAGGAAATAGCCGATGACACCCCCGAAGATGTGTTCGACCTTTTAGGGGACATGCTCGGAAGCGAAACGCAGACAGTGCAGCTCGTCGGGCTACTTACGATACTGTCACTCGCACCGTCGATACTCATCATGTTCACAGGTTTTGTACGAATAGTGATGATACTTTCGTTCACCAGAAACGCGATGAGCCTCCAGCAAATGCCCCCGAACCAGGTTGTAATCGGGCTTGCGCTATTTCTATCGTTCTTCGTTATGTCGCCCGTGCTCGAGGAAATCCGCACGGAAGCATATGTTCCCTATGTGGCCGAGCAGATTACGCTTGAAGAAGCTATGGATATAGGCGAGGTATCGCTAAAGGAGTTCATGCTCAAATACACATACACCACTGATTTGAACATGTTCGTATCCTTTTCCGGCGAGGAAGCGATAACAACACAAGAGGAGGCCATGGAGGTTCCGATGTCCACCCTTGTGCCGGCATTTTTAACAAGCGAGCTAAAAACAGCGTTCCAGATTGGTTTTTTCATTTTCATACCTTTCATAGTAATCGATATGATAGTTGCAAGTACGCTTATGGCAATGGGTATGATGATGTTGCCGCCCGTAATTATATCGCTACCGTTTAAGGTGCTGTTATTCGTAGTTGCGGATGGTTGGGCGCTTACCATGCAAACCATATTGGCTGGATTTTCATAATAACATAAGAGGCGATGCTACAATACAGAAACGATGATGAGGAGGTAAATATATGACGCAATCCATGGTTGTGACTATCATGCAAGATGCGGTGATGACGATGCTAAAATGTGCATTACCGATGCTTCTCACCGCCCTTCTCATAGGCCTTATTATTTCAATATTCCAAGCGGCGACACAGCTCAATGAGCAGACGATGTCTTTCGTGCCAAAAATTATCGGCACATTTTTGGTGCTACTTGCGAGCACGGGTTTTATACTGAGCGAGTTGGTTGCGCTTTTCAATCGCTTTTATGGCTATATGAGCCAGCTTAATTTATAACGATGGAGACCTTGTATCAGCTATCGCGGCTGGGGCTTGACTATGGATTGCTGCTTTTTGCAAGGGTTGCATCTATGACCCTTTCATCTCCGGTGTTCGGAAGGCAAAATATACCGAACATGGCGAAGATATCCTATAGCTTGGCCCTTACGATATTCTTCTTTATGCATGCGCCGCTAGGACAAACTCCGGTTTATTCAGGGGTTTTCGAGTATGCGATGCTACTGGGCCTTGAGATGCTCATTGGGCTTGTGATGGGCTACATGTTGAATTTATTCTTCATGCTCGTGTATACGGCAGGCCAGCTTATAGACATGCAAATGGGTTTTGGTATGGCGAATGTTCTCGACCCGCAAACGGGCGTGAGTGTTCCGATGATCGGTGGTGTGCTCAACATCATGATGATGCTTGTGTTCATCAGCGTTGGTGGGTTTGAACGCCTGATTATGGTTTTTAACCTCACGCTAATACATATTCCGATTGGCGAGGTGGTGCTCGTACCGGAGATTGCCGTTGTCGCCGCGCAGACATTTTCGCAGGTATTCCTGCTCGCTGTACAAATGGCATTGCCGATAATAGCATCGGGATTGCTGGGCGAGGCGATAATGGGTATGGTGGTGCGAACGGTGCCGCAGATGAACATGTTCGTTATAGGTATGCCGTTAAAGGTGCTTTTGGGAATCTTGATGCTCATGTTCGTTCTGCCCGTGTATGTAGAAATGATGGGCGGAGTGTTTGATGAAATGTTCATAGCCATAGAGCGGGGATTTGCCGCGCTCGTGGGAGGTAGTTAGTATGGCTCAAGAAGGGGTAGGCGGCGAACGTACAGAACGGGCGACACCGAAAAAACGCAAGGACGCCAGGGAGAAGGGGCAGGTTCGAAAGAGCCAAGAGGTTGTAACCGCGCTGATGATGATTGCGCTCTTCGGAGCGTTATTGTTCCTCGGATCATATATGTGGGGTGGAATGCATGATATCATGCGTTCGGCATTAAGCGGCGAATTGATGATAGGTGACGCACCGACGATAGATAATATGGGCGCCCTTTTACTAAATATAGGTTGGGATGTAGCACTTATAATTTTACCGATACTCGGAGTATCCATGATAATGGGAATAGGCGCGAATTTGCTACAGGTGGGATTCTTGTTTGCGCCAAAGGCTTTGATGCCGAAGTTTAGCAAGCTAAATCCGATTTCGGGGTTCAAGCGCATGTTTTCGATAAACACGCTCTTCGAACTTGCGAAGTCGATATTCAAGGTAGCGATTATAGCATCGGTTGCATATTCTCGCTACATATATCACTATAATCACATGGCCGCGACGGGAAACCAGCTACCGCAGGATGCCCTGAGGGATATCTGGCGAATGATAGTTGAAACCGGGCTGATTGTTGGATTGTGCCTCCTGATTCTATCCGCATTCGATTTTTTCTACCAATGGTGGAAATACGAAAAGGATTTGAAGATGACAAAGTACGAAGTTAAGATGGAACACAAGCAACAGGAAGGCGACCCCCAAATCAAAGGCAAAATCCGCCAGAAACAAAGGCAAATGGCCATGATGCGAATGATGCAGGCCATACCCGAGGCGGATGTTGTTATAACCAACCCCACGCATTTTGCAGTGGCACTCAAATACGATGAGGATGAAGCACCGGCACCGATTGTTACCGCAAAGGGGCAGGATTACTTGGCCAAGCGAATACGAATGATAGCTGAAGAAAACGGTGTTGAGGTTGTGGAGAACAAGGAAGTGGCAAGGAGCCTTTACGCTCTTTGCGAGGTGGGTAGCGAGGTACCGATGGAGCTTTACCAAGCTGTAGCGGAAATACTTGCGTATGTATACAAACTCAAGAATAAATAATAGCGGGAGAGCTTAGAATGAAGCTGAAGCTACAAGATGTAATTATCGCAATGGTGCTATTGAGCATCGTGCTCATAATCATATTGCCTGTACCGACGGTGCTGATGGATATTCTACTGGTTGTAAATATCGCGGCATCGCTTATGGTACTTCTTATGACGGTGTATATCACCGACCCATTGCAGTTCAAGAGTTTCCCGACGGTACTCTTGATGCTAACGCTGTATAGGCTTGCGCTCAATATATCGACCACGATGCTCATCTTGGGTAACGATGGGCAAGCCGGTTCGGTTATAGCCACGTTTGCGGATTTCGTAATCGGCGATGATCTCGTTGTTGGACTTATCATATTCATCATCATTATCATCGTGCAATTCGTTGTTATCACACGCGGCGCGGAGCGCGTAGCGGAAGTTGCGGCACGTTTCACACTCGATGCGATGCCCGGCAAGCAGATGGCCATCGATGCGGATCTTAACTCGGGGCTGATAGACGAGCAGGGCGCGAAGGAGCGCCGCCAAACAATACAGAGCCATGCGGACTTCTACGGCGCGATGGACGGTGCGAGTAAGTTTGTAAAAGGTGATGCCATAGTCGGTATTCTCATCACCATAGTTAACATAGTTGGTGGACTTATTATCGGCTTCTTGGGCGATTCGGGCATGACGGGCGATGAAGTTATTTCGACATATCTAATCGCTTCCGTCGGTGACGGCCTTGTAAGCCAGATACCTGCACTGCTCGTATCCACTGCGACGGGTATCATCGTAACCCGCGCGACATCGGAAAACAATCTCGGACGTGACCTTGCTATGCAGTTCGGCCGCCAGCCCTACATATTCTTCATTCTCGGCGGCATGATGGTGGGCTTCGCGCTTATCCCCGGAATGCCCATGTTCCCCATATTGGTGCTTGCCATAGGCTTTGGAGTGCTGGGTTACTTGCTGGTACGCATGCAAAACAAACTTGAAGAGGTTGAAGAGTTGCCGCAGATAGACCCGCATGAGGCCGCCGCGCAAGAGATGCGAAAGCCGGAGAAGGCCACATCGCTACTGCAGGTTGATCTTATTAGCGTTGAACTCGGGTATGGATTGCTGCCGCTCGTTGATGCATCGCAAGGGGGCGATCTTCTTGAGCGAGTGGTTATGATAAGGCGACAATGCGTTATGGATCTTGGTATCATAGTACCGGTTATACGCTTGAGGGATAACATACAGCTTGGCTCTACCCAATATATAGTAAAGATCAAGGGCGTTGAAGTAGCCAGCGGCGAAGTTATGCTTGACCACTTCCTCGCACTAAGCACGGGCGAAGTGCTCGGTAAGGTTGAGGGCGTGGAGACCATCGAGCCGACCTTCGGGCTTCCTGCAACATGGGTAAGTGACTCGAACCGCGAAAAGGCAGACTTGCTCGGCTACACCACGATAGATCCGCCATCGGTTATCGCAACGCATATGACGGATGTAATAAAGAGACACAGCTCGGAGCTACTCACTCGCCAGCAGGTGCAGGTGCTTGTGGACAATCTCAAAACGCAACAGCCCGCACTCGTCGAGGAAGTTGTGCCCAAGCTCTTTTCGCTGGGCGAACTGCAAAAGGTGCTTTCAAATTTGCTAAAGGAAAATGTGTCGATACGCGACCTTGGAACTATACTCGAAACACTTGGCGACTATGGTACGATCACGCGTGACACGGATGCGCTCACCGAGCAGGTGCGCCAGTCGATGAGCCGCGCAATATCACAGCGATTCATCCCCGATGGAAAAGGCCGCGTGATAACCGTGGATTCATCGGTTGAACAGCTGATTACCGAGCGCCTTCGCAAGACCGAGCAAGGCGTACAGCTCGCCCTCAACCAGCAGGAAATGCAGCAAATTTTCGTAAGCCTAAGAAATGCTATGGCGCGAATTACGAAGATGGGGCTTACGCCAATTATAGTTACATCGCCGACAATTCGCCGACATTTTAAGAAGTTGACGGAGCAAATCGCCCCTGATTTCGTTGTACTTTCATACAATGAAATAGGCGCGAATACGCAGATAATTTCAGAGGGGATGGTGAGCGTTTAGTATGGAGACCAAAACATATTATGCAGAGGATATGCCCACCGTAATGGAGCAGATAAAAAGAGAGCTCGGCGGCGATGCTATCATCGTGAAAAGTAAGATGGTTAGGCAACGTTCAGGCTTCTTGGGCATGGTGAAAAAGAAGGTATACGAGGTTGTGGTGAGCTATGAGCCCGATGAAATCCCATCG
>CAYJPI010000034.1:0-2135 GCA_964372005.1 uncultured Oscillospiraceae bacterium
ATTATATCATATTCCACTTGATTAGAAAAGCATAATGTAAAAAGTTGTTTTACTTTTCATATTCTCATCTATTTTACTCTATTTTTAATAAACTTGCGCGCATTCTTCATTCCGCCTACTTCCTTAAACATGCGCTCCATTTTCTTCTTTTCAAGCTCCTTTGCACCAAGCCCTTCGTACGATGCTTCATTGGCAAGTTTCAAATAGTTATTCCATCGCCTTTGGTCTAATTCCCCACCTTCAAGCGCGGCAAGTACGGCGCATCCCTTCTCATTTGTGTGCGTGCAGTTTGTAAACTTGCATCCCGATATCAATATCTCGATATCGTCAAACGATTTTCCTAAGTCGGCACTGTCAACGCCGAGCTCGCGCATTCCCGGTGTATCTATGATAGCGCCGCCCGATCTCGCCGGGAACATCTCACGCCCTGTGGTGGTATGACGACCCTTGTCATCTTTGCCGATGTCACTCGTCGCAAGAGCCTCTTCTCCAAGCAGTCTATTAATAAGCGTACTCTTTCCGACACCCGATGATCCGATAAATGCGGCTGTTTTGCCTACCGCAAGATAAGGGGCGAATTTCTCATCTATCCCTTCATCAAACATAGAAACATTTATGATATCGGAAAAAGCGCTTACCCTTTCAACCTCCATCATGATGCCTTCAAGGTCTTCACAAAGGTCAGTCTTTGTAAGCACGATAACGGGAGTTGCTCCGCTATCCCATGCTACGGCTAGGTATCGCTCGAGCCTGCTAAGATTATAGTTTTTATTCAGTGACATGCAAAGGAACACGGTGTCGATATTCGCCGCAATGGTTTGCCCTTGGTTTCCCGACCCTGCCGCCTTCCTTGCAAACATGCTTTTTCTGGGTAGCACGGCATGGATGATCCCATGCTCGTCTTCTCGGTCATTATCTACCATCACGAAATCGCCCACTGCCGGGTATTCATCTCGCATTTGTGCTTCGTGTCGCATCTTGCCCGATATCTCGAAAAGTTTTTCCCCCTCATCGGTGGATACCTTGTACAGCCCGCGATATTGCGCTATTATTCTTCCAAGTTGCCACTCAGGGTACGCTAATGCAAGCGCACGGTATCTCTCGGATAATCCGTATGCCTCAATGGTATTTTTATTATGTGCTTTTTCCTGTTTCATTACTTTAGTGGTTATCCTTCTTATGATTCTTCGGTTTTTACTATTATACTAATCGCTCTCATGTGGTTTTCTATAATGGCATGTTCGATAGAGCCGCCGAACTCACCATCGAGAGTCCAGTCAACGGGAGTTTCGCTTTGTATTTCAATTTTCGCTGCACACAATGTGTACATACAAGTCGGATCGGGGGTGGCGGTGAGCACGCATTGTAATAGCCCCTGAAGTTCCACCATGTTTTGGGGTTTTCGCGCCAAAAGCACTTCGAAAAGCCCATCATCAAGCTCCACATTTTGGCCACCGAGCCCCTTGAATCCGCCAACCGAGGAAGAATTGGTTATCATTCCATATATGAATGAATCCTCAATCGTTTCGTTTTCAGTCGTTATCTTCAGCCTATACTCAGGTATTTTTCCCAGTCGTTTCGCACCTTCGAGTATGTACGCCATGCGCCCGAGCACGCTCTTCGCCTCGCGCGATGTTTGATAGGCTACATCGGTGAAAAGCCCGAACGCCGCGATATAGTTAAACACATGTCCGTTCATCGTTCCCACATCGCACTCAAAAGGAACCCCGTCAATTATTGTTTGCACGGAATGTATGAGCTCCTTTGAAATGTGCAAGCTCGATGCAAAGTCGTTCATCGTTCCGCTCGGGATATATCCTATTATCGGGCGTTTTTCAAGCGTCATTACGCCGCTCACGGCCTCGTTGAGCGTTCCGTCCCCGCCGCTTACAACCAAAGTGTCGTAATCTTGTGCATATCGCATAACGATATCGATACCTTCTTTAGGCTTGGATGTGGGTATTACGGTTACTATGTAACCTTTTCTTGTGTAAAACTCCACTATCCCACCCAGGCGCGCACTGAATTGCCCCCTCCCTGAATTCGGGTTATAGAGAAGGAGCATCTTCTTCATGTGCACGCGACATATGTCGCTTTGTTTGTTAGTGTTATTATTCAATTTAACCGCCCTACTC
>CAYJPI010000034.1:2235-11388 GCA_964372005.1 uncultured Oscillospiraceae bacterium
GTATTACATCATTTCCGAAAGAACCTTTCCAATCGACTCCATACCCTTTTCGATGATATCGGGGGTGGTTGACGAGAAGTTCAATCGCATAGTGTTATGCCCCTTCGTTGAGTCCGCAAAGAAGGGTGCACCGGGCACGAAACCAACCTTGTATTCAGCTACGCACTTTTTGAGAACTTCCTTCGCATCGATATTCTCGGGAAGCTCCACCCACAGGAAGAGTCCGCCCTCGGGACGTGTGAATTTGTAGCCCTTGGGGAAGTATTTTTCCATGCACTCGATCATCGCTTCCATGCGTGTGCGATATAGCTCGCATATCGTATCGAGGTGCGCAGGGAGGAGATCGCGGTTCAAGAACTCAGCACAAATTGCCTGTGTGATGTTGGGGGTATGGGTGTCCGCGCACTGTTTAAGCGTGCATATACGCTCAACTATCGCTTCATCCGCTACCATTGCACCAACGCGTAGCCCCGGTGAAACAATTTTCGAGAAGCTGTTGATTAACACCACATTGCCGCATTTATCATAGTTTTTAATGGGATCAACCGCATTGCCCGAATAGCGTAATTCGCAGTACGGATCATCCTCGGCCACGATAAAATCAAACTCCTCACAAAGCTCGGCTATTCTCTTGCGCCTTTCGATGGGAAGCGTGCGTCCCGTCGGGTTTTGGAATGTGGGGATGCAATAAAGCATCTTGGGCTTATGCTCCTGGATCTTTGCTTCAAGATCATCGATGAGGATTCCGCATTCATCCGTCTCAACAGGGACGATCTTCGCGCCGAGCTTCTTCAATACATTGAATACAGCAAGGAAGGTGGGCGACTCAAGTAGCACCACATCACCTTCGCTTACAACAGCCTGGCAAAGCAGGTCGAATCCCTGCGCACTTCCCGTGAGCGTAACAACATTTGAAAGTTCCGCCTTTACGCCCTTGGGCTTTACGATCTTTTCGAGATACGCTTTTCTAAGGGGCATATAACCTTCCGACTGTGCGTACTGCAAAAGGCCATACGGGTTCTCCTTTAGAACCTTCAAAGTAATTTCCTCTATTGCCTCGAGCGGAAAGGATTCCTTTGCCGGGCTTCCTCCACCGAAGGATATCAAATCGGGGTCCGTCATCATAGATAGTATTTCTTTGATGGCCGCACCCGATACATTTTGCATTCTTGTTGCGAATAAATTGGTGTTCATTTTAAATTCCTCCTAATCGTTCTCGCGAACGTTTTTAATAATTTCTTTGTATGCCGCAATAAGCGTCATAGCATCCATTCCATATGCCACGGCATCGAAGCCATTCGCGAAGCATTCCTTGGTTTTCTTTGCACTCCCTGCAAAAATAAAGCTCATCTTGCCAGCTTCTTTGCATGCCTTCAACACGCGGTCGATGGCATTCACCACCACGGGATCATCCATCATGGCAGGTTTTCCAAGGGCAATCGATAGATCGTATGGGCCAATAAAAATCCCGTCCACCCCTTCAATGCTCACAATCTTCTCGATGTCCTCAAGGCAGCCTATCGTTTCGCATTGAGGCAAAAGAAGGGTTTCACTGTTTGCCGTTTTCATGAGCGAACTTATATCCCTAGCATACTGCGCATGCCCAAAGTCGGTAACTGTAGCGGGCGCAAAACCACGCTTGCCGAGCGGAGCATATTTTGCATATTCGACGAGCGGATAAACATCCTCCACTCCGTTCACACATGGGACAACAAGACCCATCGCACCCACGTCGAGCATCTTAAGCAGTGAATCGCGCGAGTGATTTTTAATACGCACCAATGGCGTAGTTCCATGCGCCTTTGCCGCAAGTATGGCTATTTTCGCACTTTCCACATCGAAGGGGCCGTGTTCGGTATCAATAATCACGAAGTCGAGCCCGGAAACCGCAAGGCATTGCATGGCGGAAGCGCCACCCAGTTCAAAGAAAGTGCCTATACATTTTTGTTCGTTTGCTATTTTGATTTTCACATCATTTTTCATGCACGATATCTCCTTATCTGCTCTTTACAGCCACTGCTCGGCTTACATTGTAAAAGTGTTTTCGTTTAAAATAGTATATCACCTTATCTTAATACACACAATCAAGAAAGGACATATATATTCTTATTTCAAAAGCATCGTGTAAATCGCGGCTTCTATCGCCGTCCTCTCCTGCGCTTGGCCTGTTTTTATGCGATAGTCAACATCTATAAACGCCATAAGTGCCCTTTCTATTTCCTCCGCGGTTTTCGATGCACTAAGGCGCATGCTTTTTTTCACCACATAAGGCGACATGCTAAGCTCCTTCGCAATTCGCCCTTCATCGCGGATGTTCGCACTTACGCATGCCTTTATACCAAGAAGGTTTCGGCACTGGCCTGCGAGTATCGATGCGGCCTGCATCGGGTGCACATCATTCTTATCAAGCATTTCAAAAAGAGCGCCAAGCCCCTCCTTCACCCTTGCGTTCATGATATCATCAAGCACATTGAATATGCGGTATTCAATATTTTTAACAACAACTTTTTCAAGCATTTCCCTTGTGATTATGGTTTCATCACCGGCGTATGCGCAAAGCTTTTCGATTTCGGATATAAGTGTGTACCCATCCGTCCCCACAGCCGCTATGAGGTGGCGTACTACGCTCGCCTCCATGGAACAACTCGAAGCTGACACATGCTTTTGTACGAAGCGCGTTGCATCCGCTTCATCCATAGCATCAAAGGCCACATCGCGATTTGCTTTTTTCATTGCCTTAAAAAAAGCATTGCTCGCATGTGGTTTTCCACTGAGCAAAAAAATAAGCAAAGTGCTTTGTGGCACGGACTCTATGTATTCCAAGTATGTATTTTCATCTTCCTTGCTCCAGTCCCTACATATTATAAGTCGCTTGGGAGCAAAAAAAGGCATCGTCTCGCATGAGGATATAACGGCTGTAGCATTTTCCTGCCTATACTCCGTTACATTTAGTTCCCTTTGTTCTATGCCGCCCTTGAGTGATTTTAGGATGCTGTGCATGCCGTATTCTTCATCACCGTAGAAGAAATAGGCGCCGCTTGGGAAAGTTTCGCGCATAGATGCGAAAAATTTCTTATAGTCCATAGTTGCCTCTCTTTCTATTGCTCGATTATACCACGAATCGTCAACATGTTCTATAGCATTGCCTTTTGTTCTACAATTTCCTCATAATCCATATGGTAATATAGCAACAGCTGTTAAATCTATGGGGAGGGTAATAAATGCGCATCATTGTCGAATTGTTTATCCTTGATAATGCCGTGATGAATGCTCTCATACTACTCATAGCGTCTTCGTTTGCGCGTTGCAAACTTCGCCCCATTTTGACAGTGATGCTTTCCTTTCTCGGCGGCGGATATGCGATGCTTGCGCTCAAATACCCCATAGTATTCGCAAACCCAATAGTGAAGGTAGCGTTCGCGTTTGTGCTTGCATTCGCCCTAAAGTCATCAAATCGGAAATCGTATTTTTTCTCGGTGATGTTTGTTTTACTATCCGCGGTGCTTCTTGGTGGCATCGGGTTTTTTATCGTTTTTTCTATGGGCGGATCTTTTGCCTTTGGGGCACTTACGGGCACTAATACCCTTCGCATCGGCTTATATACCTTGCTTGTTGGGCTTTGCATACCCCGAGTTATACGTTTGCTTGCATCGAGAAAGAACCCCGACAAGCCGATGAAACTAAGGGTATATTCCAAAGGAGAGTGGCATAGTTTTGATGCGCTCATCGACACCGGAAACATGGCAACCGAACCGCTAAGCGGCCTACCCGTGGTTTTTTTGCCGAGAGATATTTGCGAGGGCTTTGTTTATCCATTGCCGATACAGAGCGTGTGCGGCGAAAAAATGCTATCTTGCACCCGTGCAAAAGCCGCGAAAATCGGTTGCTCGGATAGTTGGTATGATACCGATATAATGATATGCGCCACCGATCAGTTAACAAACAAAGGCTATGCTATCGTTGGTTGTGATGCTTTGCCGATTGCACTCGGCGGAAAGGGACATGGTTATGGAGAGGAAACATGTGCGGATATTGCAATTCCTGTATCGAGTTCTGGGAATACGCAATAGAAAGGTATGGTATGTGAATTCGGGGGAAACATTGCCTGCGCCATTAACCCCCGAGGAGGAACAGCACTGGGTGAAAATGCGAAGTGACGATGTTGAAGGAGCGGCGCATGTACTTATAGAACATAATTTGCGGCTTGTTGTATACATTGCACGCAAGTTTGAAAATACGGGCGTGTGCACCGAGGATCTTATATCCATCGGGACGATAGGGCTTATAAAAGCCGTCAACACCTTCAATGCAGAGAAGAAAATAAAGCTTGCAACCTATGCATCGCGCTGCATCGAAAATGAGATACTGATGCATTTACGCCGCGCATGCAGGCTGAAGCTTGAAGTGTCGCTAGACGAACCATTGAATGTGGATTGGGACGGCAACGAGCTTCTATTATCCGACATACTCGGCACAGATGCGGACCTCATAAGCAAAGGGCTCGAAGAGGAGGTTGACCGCACTCTACTCAATGCCGCACTCTCCACGCTCACGTCGCGCGAAAAGCGCATAGTCGAACTGCGCTTTGGCATCGGAGCGGACGAGGAGTGCACGCAAAAGCAAGTCGCCGAGATGATGGGCATCTCACAAAGCTATATTTCGAGGCTTGAAAAGCGCATCATCAAGCGGCTTCGTAAGGAAATGGGCAAGATGGTGTAAAATAGCAAGAACCACCCGCCGTGCGGGTGGTTCTTGGTTTTAGCTTTAAACTTTAGATCTTACGCATCAACCTTCGCCATGTGAGTGATGAGCTCGAGAACCTTGCAGGAATAACCCCACTCATTGTCATACCAAGCAACGAGCTTAACGAAGTTATCGTTAAGGCCGATACCTGCATCAGCATCGAAGATGGATGTGCGAGGATCAGTGATGAAGTCGCTCGAAACAACCTTGTCCTCTGTGTAGCCGATAACGCCCTTGAAGTCTTCGCTTTCGGAAGCGGCCTTCATAGCAGCCTTGATCTCATCGTAGGAAGCGCCCTTCTCGAGGCGGCAGGTGAGGTCAACTACGGATACGTCAGAAGTGGGAACGCGGAAAGCCATACCGGTGAGCTTGCCGTTCAAGGAGGGGATAACCTTACCAACAGCCTTTGCAGCACCTGTGGAGCTGGGGATGATATTGAATGCCGCGCCACGGCCACCACGCCAGTCCTTCTTGGAGGGGCCGTCTACGCATTTCTGGGTAGCGGTGGTAGCATGTACGGTCGTCATGAGACCTTCGACGATGCCGAAGTTATCGTTGATGACCTTAGCAAGAGGTGCCAAGCAGTTTGTTGTGCAAGATGCGTTGGAAACAACCTTCATGTCGGACTTGTAATCCTTGTGGTTTACGCCCATAACGAACATGGGAGCATCCGCCGAAGGAGCGGAGATAACAACCTTCTTCGCGCCACCCTCAAAGTGTGCGGAAGCCTTGTCGATGGTGGTGAACACGCCTGTGGACTCTACAACGTAATCTGCGCCGCACTCGCTCCACTTGATTTCAGCGGGGTTCATGCAATCGTAAACTGCGATTTCTTTGCCGTTAACGACGAGCTTGCCGTCCTTAGCCTCTGCAGTGCCTTCGAAGCGGCCGTGCACAGTGTCATACTTAAGCATGTACACCATGTATTCCACATCGATAAAGGGATCGTTGATGCCTACAACCTCTACTGCGGGGTTCGAGATGGATGCACGGAAAACCAAACGACCGATACGTCCAAAACCATTGATACCAACTTTGATAGCCATAATTGAAACGCCTCCTATTTGTTCTTGTTATACCAAAAGCCGAAAAACGACTTTCTTAACCAGGCTTCTTTGCCTTATGCTCATCATTTTACAACAAAATTAATCCCATTGCAAGAGCATTTATACCATTAGTGTGATATTTTTCATTTGTGCCACAACTATTTGTGTTACTTAGAGCAAAATAGTAAAACATCACATATATATCCATTGTTATTTTTTAGACGAGATTATCGGGATTTAGCCCAGTAAGTTCGGGCAAAACGAAAAGTCCGTCCTTTCTTATAAGCACATCATCGAAGTAGATTTCGCCGCCGCCATATTCAGCCCTTTGGATTAAAACTATGTCCCAATGAAGCGCGGAGCGATTGCCATTCGATGCATCATCGTAGCTGCAACCGGGTGTAAAGTGTATAGACCCTGCGATCTTTTCATCGAAGAGAGTATCCTTCATGGGCTTGGTTATGTATGGGTTAACGCCGATGGCAAATTCGCCGACATAGCGGCCGCCTGCATCTATATCGAGGGCCTTGTTGATGCGCTCGGTATCATTTGCGGTGGCCTTCACAATTTTGCCGTTTTCGAATGTGAGGGCGATATCCGTGTATGTGAACCCATCGTGCACGGAAGGGGTGTTACCGAGTCACGCACGGGAGCGGTGTATATCTCGCCGTCGGGGATGTTCATATGCCCTGCGCATTTCACCGCAGGAATACCCTTGATGGAGAAAGTTAAGTCCGTGCCGGGGCTTACGATGCGCACCTTGTCCGTCTTTTCCATAAGCGCCTTCAATGGGTCCATGGCCTTGTCCATCTTGGAGTAATCGAGATTGCAAACATTGAAGTAATAATCCTCGAAAGCCTCCGTACTCATGTCCGCCATTTGCGCCATGGAAGGATGAGGATAACGCAATACGCACCACTTTGTTTTACGAACGCGGATGTGAGAGTGCACAGGATCCCAGTACAAACGTTGATGGCGCTTGATTTGCTCCTGCGGCACGTCGGAAAGTTCCGCGGAATTTGCACCGCCACGCACGCCGATGTATGCTTGCATTTTCGACATGAGTGCCCCGTCGAGGTCTGCTCGCATTTGAAGCTGAGCATCCGTGCAACCCATCAAAAGCGCACGATCTACAGCTTTATCGCCGAGCCAAACGAAGGGAACGCCGCCTGCCTTGTACACCTCTTCGACAAGTACCTGAACTAAGGGATCGTTCCCACCGATGCTCTCTATGAGCACATTTTCACCTTTTTGTACCGAGCAAGAAAAACCGACGAGGTTTTTCGCAAGCTCTTTAATTCTTGAATCAATCATGTGTTTTCTCCTTTATTTGATATCTTTATTCAAATGCTCGGCTACTATGTATAGCGGCCGACCCTTGAGTTCATCATACATTCGCCCCATGTAAGCGCCTTGCAGGCCAAGGGCGATTAGCGTAATCCCTTGAAGTAAAACAACGAAGCATAAACCGTAAAGCCAAGGGCTTACCCCTACGGTAAGTGACAATGTGATTAACGCTATGAAGCCCAGCAGGCTCATCCCGCTTAAAAACGCCCCGATATAACCGGGTATAGTTAGGGGCTTGTACGAGAAGCCTGCTATACCGTCGAACGCCAGCTTGAGCATCTTTTTTAAAGTGTACTTCGTTTCACCTGCGGCGCGAGATTCTCGCTTAAATTCCAGCGGAACATTGGAAAAGCCCATCCAAGCCGACATACCTCGCAAGAAGCGATTGTGTTCGCGCATTTCGAGGAACACATCCGCCACTTTTCGATCGAGGAGCCTGAAATCCCCCGTGTCAAGTGGTATTGGATATGTGCTCATTGCGCCAAGCAATCTATAATAACAAAATGCGCTCAAACGCTTGAATATGCTCTCGCCTGAGCGCTTTTCTCTTTTGCCGTATACGATGTCCGCGCCGTTCCTCCACATCTCAACCATCTTGGGGATGAGCTCGGGAGGATCTTGAAGGTCGACATCGATAACAACGAGCGCGCTACCCTTTGCCGCATCCATACCTGCGGTTACCGCAAGTTGATGCCCGAAATTGCGTGAAAACGACAGTACCTTTACCTTAGCATCTGAAGATGCAAGCTCCCTTAGTATTGCCATTGACCCGTCGCGGCTTCCATCGTTTATGTAGATTATCTCAAAATCGCAACCGGTACTTTCCATGGCCTTAATCATTCGCGCATGGGAAAGCTTTAATACCTCTTCCTCATTGAACACAGGGATGATGAGCGACAGCATTATGTTTTGCTCCATATCATTCCCACCTTTCATTTGATTTACTTATACCCAACGGTCAAAACTACAACTCGTTTTCCTTATTATACCCTTTTTGTATGCATTGTACAATCTAAAGATAAAATCGGCCTTTTTCTTCCATTCATAATAAAAAGAAGTTGCATTTTGTGCGAAATGCGGTATAATGGAATACGATAGATAACACTCAAAGGAGCGTGAAATTACTATGGCATTGGTCAACACAAAAGAAATGTTCAAAAAAGCCTATGAAGGCGGCTATGCAATCGGTGCATTCAATGTTAACAACATGGAAATCGTACAGGGTATCACCGAGGCGGCTAAGGAAGAAAACTCCCCCCTTATTTTGCAGGTTTCCTCCGGTGCACGTAAGTATGCGAACCACACCTACCTAATGAAGCTTGTTGAAGCTGCAGTTGAGGAGACCGGTCTTCCCATCGCACTTCATCTCGACCATGGCGATACTTTCGAATTATGTAAGAGCTGCATCGATGGTGGATTTACTTCCGTTATGATCGATGGTAGCCACCACTCCTTCGAAGAGAATATCGCTCTTACCAAAAAAGTTGTTGAATACGCACACGATCGCGGTGTTACCGTTGAAGGTGAACTCGGCCGTCTCGCAGGCGTAGAGGACGATGTTAGCGTTTCCGAAGAGGACAGCTCCTACACACGTCCCGAGGAAGTTGAAGAATTCGTATCCAAAACCGGCGTTGACTCCCTTGCAATCGCTATCGGCACAAGCCACGGCGCTTACAAGTTTAAGCCCGGCACCAACCCCGAGTTGCGCTTTGATATCCTCGAGGATATCCAAAAGCTCATCCCCGGTTTCCCCATCGTTCTTCACGGTGCATCCTCGGTTATCCCCGAGTTCGTACAGATGGTTAACGCATACGGCGGTGCAATGCCCGATGCTATCGGCGTTCCCGAAGATATGCTCAGAAAGTCTGCATCCCTCGCGGTTTGCAAGATTAACATCGACAGTGACTTGCGCCTCGCTATGACAGGCACCATCCGCAAGTACTTCGCTGAGAATCCTTCGCACTTCGATCCTCGCCAGTACCTTGCTCCCGCTCGTACAGCGATCAAGGATATGGTT
>CAYJPI010000035.1:0-3503 GCA_964372005.1 uncultured Oscillospiraceae bacterium
GCTAAATCAAAGTGATCAGTATGGACATGCACTCGCACTCAACATGCTCGGACGGGACAGACACGCCTACCGCGCTTGTTGAACGGGCTGCAAACTTAGGCATTTCAATGCTGGCGATCACCGACCATGACACGATGGACGGCGTGGAAGAAGCAATGACAGCCGGAGAAAAGTATGATGTAATGGTAGTACCGGGAGTGGAGCTGGACAATGAATGGCATGAAGAACTGCACATCGTCGGGCTTGGAGTTAATGCAAAGTCAGGTGCATTGTTCGATACACTAAAGGCACAGCGCGAAAGGCGAAACAAAAGAAATAAGAACATCGTTGTACGGCTTGCGGAGGCGGGGTTCGACATCTCAACGCAAATGAAACGCTTTGATGGCGACAAGATGAGCGTTACAAGGATGCACATAGCTATATCGCTGTATGAGGCCGGCTACGCGCACACCGTCAACGATGCTTTCCGCTCATTCCTAGCGCCCGGTAAGGTCGGTTATGCAAACGAACAAAGGCTAACACCCGAAGAGAGCATATCGCTCATACTTGAGTCGGGTGGCTTGCCGGTGTTGGCGCATCCTTGCCACTTGAAGGTTAGGCCGCATGAAACCGTTCGCGTGCTTAAATCGCTCGGTTTGTGGGGAATTGAAGTGTATTATCCAAGCTCAACTCCGGGGCAAAAAACACTTTTTGATAGCCTCGCTAAACAATATGGCCTTTATAGCGTGTGCGCGAGCGACTTCCACGGAAAGAATCGCCCAAGCGTCGAACTTGGATGCACGTGGAGTGAGTGCGACGACCTTGTTTGCACGCGTGACGCGATTCTTGCACATATGCGCGAAAAAAACAATGTTCGCCTATAGCATGTTCTTTCATGGAAAAATAAGGTATTCATGCCCGTAGATGCAGTAAATGAAGCATGTTTTGCTAAAAGCATGAAAAACATCAAAGCTGAAGCATGCCAAAATTGAAAATCGCAAAAACCTCCCACTTTTTGGGCAAAAAACGAATGCTTATGATAATTTTTTTTATAAAAAGCATAAAAATGCTATAAGCAATGATTATTGCTAAAAGATAATAACGGTTGAATCGCAGTACAAAACTTGCTATAATTAGCGTGAAGGTATATCCGATTAAAAAGATTTGATAACGAAAGGTGAAGTGGCAAATATGCTTGGTGGTACAGGATCTATAAAAATTTTTGCGGGAAAGACGGGGATTCCTTTTGCGAGGCGAATGTGCGCCTATTTGGGGACGCAATTGGGCGACGCAGAAACCATCATATTTTCCGAGGGGAATACGTTTGTAAGGATAAATGAGAGCATACGCGATAAGGATGTATACATAGTCCAGCCCATAGGGCGCAGGCCGAACGATGAATTTGTTGAGCTGCTTTTTTGGATTGATGCATTCAAACGCGCAAGTGCGGACAGTGTTACAGCAATAATTCCGTACTTCAGCTATGCAAAGGGTGACAAGAAGGACGAGCCGCGCGTGTCAATCCGTGCGAGAGTATGCGCAGAATCGATAGAGCTTGCAGGTGCTGATCGTGTTATCACGATGGACTTGCACAGCCCGCAGGTACAAGGCTTCTTCAAAAAACCGGTTGATCATCTTTATGCTCAGTCGGTGTTATGCGAGTACATAAAGCGCATGGGTCTTTGTGATGACGATCTTGTCGTGGTTTCTCCCGACGCCGGATTCGCCAAGCGTGCACGTGTTTTCGCCTCGGAGCTAAAGCGCCCCGTCGCCATCGGCGATAAAACGCGCACAGGCCACGATGAAAATGCAAAAATACTCGAAATCATTGGCGATGTGAAGGACAAGAACTGCTTGATAGTTGATGACTTCTCGATTTCGGGCGGCACGCTCGTCGATGTGGCACATGGCCTCAAAGACAAGGGTGCAAAGCGTGTGTTCGCGGCACTATCGCACAATGTACTCAATGAAAAAGGCATAAAGCGAATTGAGGATAGCCCCATCGAGTTTGTGGTATCGACTGATACGGTGGAGTGTCCCGAGGCGAGAAATTCGAAGAAAATGCGAATCATATCCGCCGCGCCGATGTTCGCTCAGGCAGTAAAGCTCATACACGATCGTGAACCGATGAGCAGCCTTTTCTCGAAGGACTTTACGCTATACATGATGCAGATGAGCTTCGATGAAACGTTAGCAAGGCTGTAAGACAACGCCATTAGCTTTCAGCTTGATGGCAGGTGGTGTAAATTAAATAAGGATAAATCATAAGGGGCTGTTGCGTTATCTCGTGTAATGTAATGGCCCTCTTCGTTTTGATCGATTAATCCTTGGAATACTCAGCAATATCGCTCAACTTGCAATCCAGTGAATCGCATATCGCGTTGAGTGTTTTTGTTTCCATGTTTTGATTGTTTTTTAGTCTTTTTATGGTTTTGCTTCCAATACCACTTTTTTCGCGAAGCCAGTATGTTGACTTCCCTTTTTTACGCATCGTTTCCCACAACTTATCATACTTTATCATATTTATCTCCTTTGCTTGACATACTCTAGTATGGTGCTTATAATTCCATATAATAAGGGTCTATAAGCACCATATAAAAAATGGAAATCGACGGGAGGAGAATATGAATAGAATGCATGAGTCGGTCACATACAAGGTCGGAAAAATGATTGTGGAAGTTCCTGTTCTCGGGGAAGAAGCAGATCGCGAGAGAGAAAAAATCAATGATCTTGCAAGAAAGGTATACGAAGAAAATGGTTCGCTTGAAGACGAAGCTTTGCGAGTAGCTGAAAGAGAATTTGAAATGAAATTTGCAATAGGTGAAAGCGATGAGCCATAATTCAACACCAATTTACAAAAAAGCTACATAATCCAATACAACCTTTGTGCTCACGGTGCTTGTGTTTTTTGCTTGAACGGCGTATAATAGAGAAGACGATTGAAACGCTCAGCGTATTTTAGCAGAGCGCAGAGATAAATTTGTGCGCGGATAGCGCGAAAACAGCCGCGAAAACGGGTGGGTGCACAACTCCTTTTGCGCATGTTCATATGGTGTCACAATGCGGGTGTGGCATTTGAAGGTGCGAGCGAGTGAGAGTGCTCTCCAAGATGTTTTCGGGCAATGTAGAAAAGGAGCAGAAAACTTGGCATCAAAATTGAAGATTATCCCCTTGGGAGGGGTGTGTGAGATCGGCAAGAACATGACCGTTATCGAATATGGTAAGGACATGGTCGTAGTTGATTGTGGTCTCATTTTCCCGGATGAGGAGATGCTCGGCATCGATCTCGTAATTCCGGACATGACATATGTGGAAAAAAACATGGAAAAACTGCGTGGGTTCCTCATAACTCACGGCCACGAGGATCATATAGGGGCATTACCCTATGCACTCAAGAATCTTTCCGCCCCCGTATACGGAACAAGATTGACAACAGCGCTTATCGAACATAAACTCGATGAAGCGGGCGTAAAGAACGCCAAACTCAACTGCGTGAACCCCGGTGATGTGATCCGCCTCGGATG
>CAYJPI010000035.1:3513-9505 GCA_964372005.1 uncultured Oscillospiraceae bacterium
GATGTTTCCAGGTTGAATTTATAAAGACCTGCCACTCGATAGCCGGAGCTGTTGCGCTAGCAATAACCACGCCTATCGGTACGATTATCCACACAGGCGACTTCAAGGTGGACTACACACCCATAGACGGAGAGCCTATCGACCTTGCAAGATTCGCATACTATGGTGCGCGCGGTGTGCTTGCACTCATGTCCGACAGTACGAATGTTGAGCGCGGCGGGCACACTCAATCGGAGATGCAGATAGGTAAAACTTTCGAGCACTGCTTCGATACGGCTGAGGGTCGCGTAATTGTTGCGTCATTCGCATCGAACATATACCGCATACAGCAAATCGCGGATGTTGCAATCGCGCATGACCGTGTGCTCTGCTTCCAAGGTAGGAGCATGGTGCACATATCGAAAGTTGCCATGAATCTTGGGTATTTGAAAATCCCCGAGGATAGGCTTGTTGATGTTGAACAGCTTAAAAAGTACCCGCCTGAGCGCGTGTGCGTAATGACTACGGGTAGCCAAGGCGAGCCCATGAGCGGACTTTTCCGCATGGCAAATTCGAACCATAAGCTCAATATCGGCAAGGGAGATACGGTTATAATCTCCGCATCGGCTATACCCGGTAACGAAAAGGGCGTGAGCAGGGTAATCAACCAGCTATACGAGAAGGGTGCGATGGTAATATACGACCAGATGGCGGATGTGCACGTTTCGGGGCATGCTTGCAAAGAAGAGCTTAGGCTTATGTTAAACCTCACAAAGCCCAAGTATTTCATACCCGTGCATGGTGAATATCGTCACCTTTCCATGCATGCAACGCTTGCAAAGGAAGTGGGAGTGCCCGAAGAGCGCACATTCATAACCCATAAGGGAGATGTAGTTGAGCTTACGGTTAAATCCGGGCGCATTAGCGATACCGTGACGGCCGGCAGTATCATGATCGATGGGCTGGGCATAGGCGATATCGGTAATGTTGTTTTGAGGGATAGGCGGATATTGAGCCAAGACGGGCTTGTAACCGTTGTAATCGCGCTCAAAAAAGGTTCGGGCAAGCTTCTTGCCGGCCCCGAGATGATATCCCGTGGTTTCGTATATGTAAGGGATAATGAGGAGCTTTTTGCAGGCGCGGTGGATGTGCTGAAACACATCGTTAAGGAATTTGAAAAACGCCCGCATAGCGAATGGTCGTCGCTAAAGAACAATGTTCGTACGGTGTTAAAGGATTATCTATACACGAGGACGAAGCGCGCGCCCATGATATTGCCCATAATTGTGGAAGTGAAGGAATAAACGAATGGTTTACGATAAGCTCGAGGAGCTCATCGCGGCGGTACAATCGAGCGACGAGCACAAAGAATATAAGAGACTCGGCGCTGTGATAGAGGCAAATGTGCACACAAAAGCGCTTGTGGACGAGTATCATAAGCTACAGTGGAAAGCACAGGCCAGCAGTGTAATGGGCGCCAAAGATGAGGTGCTGTTTCAAAAGATGCAGAAGATGGGCGAGCTATTACAGCTCGACCCTGATGCGTCGCAGTACCTTTTGGCTGAATACCGCATAAATACGATGCTCTCGGACATATACAAGCGTCTCGCATCGGCGGTGGGAATTTCCCTTGACATGCTCGAGGGTTAATGTTGTTTGAAAAGGAACGATTCGATGGAAGAGCGTAGAATGTGGCCGCCTGAAAAGGTGAGGCGCGTTTGGAGAAAACTTCGCCCATTACTGGTTGGGCTGATAAGTGTGGCAATTGTATGGATGGCGCTGTCGGCGGGATTCAACTTTGTTATGGAAACATTTATCCTTCCTGTGGACATGGACGACCCTACACCGATCACGATTGTGGTTGAGAACAGCGATAGCGCGAGCACCATCGCAAACAAATTATATGATGCGGGACTCGAAGGCGAAGAAGGGCTCATCAACAACAAGGCCGTATTTAAGGTGTATGTTGATTTTGTTGGCAAGGCGACGCAACTAAGAGCCGGAACATATACTCTGTCTCGCAATATGGGGATAGAACAGATAGTTGATATAATTTGCGAAGGTAATCCCCCGCGCGCTACGACGATTTTCACCGCACTTGAAGGCTACACGATTGAGCCATACACAACCGTGACGGATAGAAACATGCTCTATGCAATCGAAGCGGCCGGAATTGAGATGGACGAGGAGAGATTCCTAGAGCTATGCGATGACCGCGAACAGTACGAAGCTTATGATTTCGTAGACCAAATTCCGATGGACTCTAGGGATACACTACTTGAAGGCTATCTCTTCCCCGATACATACGAAGTGTATGTAGATTCGTCTCCCGAAAGCATAATTAACAGGATGCTCTTGAGGTTCAACGAGATTTTTACCGAGGAATACATGCTTAGGGCGCAGGAACTTGGTATGACGATAGACGAAGTGGTAACATTAGCATCGCTTATCGAGCGCGAAGCGGCCACGACGGATGACTTTGCGAAGGTTTCGGCGGTGTTCCACAATCGCTTGAATGGCGAGCAGAACTTGGAAAGTTGCGCATCGCTTCAGTATGTGCATAAGACGAGCAAGTACGAGTATAATGCCGAGGAACGAGCGGTGCAGTCGCCATACAATACCTACATGAACGCCGGTCTTCCCATCGGGCCGATTTGTAACCCCGGCCAGCAAGCAATAGAAGCCGCGCTCTGGCCGAATGAGGAGTTCTTGGAAGAGGACTATCGATATTTCTGCAATATGGATTTGCCTGAGAATACATCACTGATATTTGCAAAAACATATGAGGAACATCAAGAAAACGTAGAAACATATAGACAATATTGGTCATAAGCGGGTGATATTATGAGAATACCGGAACTTCTGGCACCGGCCGGAAACATGGAGCGCCTTAAAGGCGCTTTTCGGTTTGGCGCGGATGCCGTATATGTCGGCATGCAGCGGATGAGCCTAAGAAATTTTGCCGACAATTTTACCATCGACACATTAAGTGAAGGATGCGACTTTGCGCATGCCATTGATAAGCGCGTTTATGTCGCGGTTAATGCCTTCGCGCATGACAAGGAACTGAGCGGACTTTCCCCCTTCTTGAGGGATGTGGAAGCCGCAGGTGCGGATGCCTTGATAGTAAACGACCCCGGTGTGCTTTCGCTTGCTCGCGAAGCCGTACCGAATATGGAACTGCATCTAAGCACGCAGGCCAACACACTCAATACATATTCGGCGAAGCTTTGGCATGAGCTTGGCGTAAAGAGGATAGTGCTCGCAAGGGAGCTATCGCTTAGCGAAGTGAAAACGATAAAAGACAATATCCCGACGCTTGAACTTGAAATGTTCGTGCATGGGGCGATGTGTGTGTCCTATAGCGGAAGGTGCCTACTTAGCAACTATATTACGGGCCGCGACAGCAATAAAGGCGAATGCGCACAACCTTGCCGATGGTCATATGAGATGCGCGAGCGTGGGCGTGACGGGCAATACTTCACCATCGAACAGGATGACAAGGGCACGCATATCATGAATGCAGAAGACATGAACATGCTACCGATTCTCCCCGATGTGCTCGCAACAGGTGTGCACAGCCTTAAGATAGAAGGGCGAATGAAATCGATATACTATGTGGCAGCGACGGTGAACGCTTATCGTATGGCGCTTGATGCATACAAAGAATCACTTGAAAGTGGGACGCAGTATAAATGTCCCGATGGGGTTATCGAGGAGACTTACAAGGTGAGCCACCGCCCATATTCAACGGGATTTGCGCAAGGCGAGCCAAACCAAGCCACGCTAAGCTCGAACTATATAAGCGAAAGCACCCTCCTAGGGAAGGTGCTCGATTATGATCCCGTATCCAAACGCGCGCTTATCGAACAGCGCAATAGGTTTTATGATGGGGAAACCATGAGCATATTGTCGCCCGGTGATATACTGCGCACATTTTCGGTTAACGGAATATGGGATGCTAAAACCGGAGAAAAACTCACCGTATGCCCACATCCGAAACAGCAAATCCACATCGGTTGCGATGAAATAATGCTTGAGGGAGACATCCTCAGAAGCAGTGTTTAACCTGCTTCGTACTGCCAAACAATTGCAAAAAAATCAAAAAAGTGCTGAAAAGCACTTTTTTAATACTATAATATGTAGCATTTACCCGTGTGGCGTTTCGACCTGTGTCAACACCATCTACTTACTACCTTCCTTCAATAGATTCCTGCTTTCGTTAAGAAGTAGGAACATAGAAATGATTTTAGCGGCATAAGTCAAGGTGTTTACTTCTTTTTCGCTCCATACGCGCGGGTGTGTGCAATCATCGAAGCCGAGGAAAAGCTTTACGGAATCTTTTTCGCGAATCTGTGCATGCAGGAATGACTTTATGTCCTGGTCGGCCATCAACTCATATGCACCCTCGGCCTTCAAAACCGTTAAATCATTGCTATAGACTATGCCATCCTTGTTCGCATCACGGAAAAAGTCGGAAAGAACCTCATAGGTAAGCCCTTGAAGATTATCAATCTCCGGGCGGATACCCCTCTTGCACCATTCATATGTGTTATCGTAAGTTTTTCCGCCATCGAAAGATTCAAAAATATAGCTTCTATCCACGTCTAGGCGCTTACCTAAATACTGAAGAGCGGCATTTATCGATGAAGAAATCTCCGTTGTTTCGTATAGAAGATTAAATGTAACGGAGATTACTTCCGTGTCGAAGAAATAATTTACCATACGATTCGCGTTTTCGAGGATAGTGCGGTTTTTCATCGTACCGGCAAGGAAGTCCTTGTCGTAGAAGGTGTAGCAATCCTTTCCACGCATCTTAGACTGATAGAGTGCCTTGTCGGCGGCCTTGTATAGCTCCTCATATGTTGTGCCGTCGATAGGGAAGCGAGCTACACCGACACTGCCGGATATTTTATAATCGCCGCGTTCGCCCGAATATGTATTTTGGAATGCGGTGCATATGCTCTGCGCTTTGCGTTTTATGATATTCATATCATGTATATCATGCGCAAATATGATAAACTCATCACCGCCTATTCTGCCGATTATATCGTGGGAGCGGAAAATCGATTTAAGGTTACCTGCAACTTCGCTTAAAACGATATCTCCGAAATGATGCCCAAGATTATCGTTGACGGACTTAAAATCGTCAATATCCACTATGAAGAAAACATGCTGTGAATCCTTATGGGTGAACAAGCTATCAACGATGGAAGATTCGGTTGTGATTTTATTATAGCAATTTGTAAGCAAGTCGGTTTTCGAACGCATTTCGAGCACTTTTTGCTCGTGAATATCAAGAGCCTTACCAACTGCAAATGTAGGTATGCCTGCTTTATTCTTTATAATACGATAAGTGAACCTATGGTAGTGTATGCTTAGTCCATCCGTAGGGACGAGACGTATATCCGACTGAGAATAAGAACCGATTTTAATGTTATCAACCAGCGAATGAAAAGCATCCAAATCTTCAGAGAAAACACAGTTGCTTTGTAGTATATTCTGCGGAAATGGGTGCTTGCCTTCGCTTAAACCAAAGCGTGTGCAGCCTTTTCCGAAAAATTGAATTATCGATGTACGTATGTCGAGAACGAAGAACCACTCGTCGGAAAGTTCCTTCAATGTGTTAAAAAGAAGCTTATCGGATATTTGGTCGTGGAAGTAATCCTCTACCATGTCGAGCTCGTCGTTGCCTACAAGTTGTGGCCTTAAATCACGGGTGAATCCCGCAACAAGTTCACGGCCACTTTCATCGACGGTATCAAGCTTAACGAGTGAAATTTCGCAGGGAATCTCTTCTCCGCGCAAATTTTGGTGCAACCAATGGAAGCGAGAAAAGCCGGAATTAAACGCGTTTTTAATCTTTCCTAGTGCCGCAACCGCGCTTTTTTGCCCGTCCGGCTGGTACTCGGGCGAAAGTTTCATAAAGTCGTTTAGATACTGCTCCTCGTTTTCCAAGTCAAACAGATATACTGCCTGCTTATTGCAAAGTATATTTTGAAAATCACTCGTC
>CAYJPI010000035.1:9515-11118 GCA_964372005.1 uncultured Oscillospiraceae bacterium
ATTGAGGCAAAGCGGCGTAGCATCGAGGATGGCTTTCATACGTTTCGTGAAGGCCATTTCGCGTTCATGCTCGTCTACAAAATCGTTAACATCCTGCATATGGCAGAGTATGTAGTTTTCGCCGAATTCATCTTTAACATCGAGTCGCCTTAAATTGATTCGCATAGGTAATGGGTTTTTTTCTAAATCGCAGAATAACCAATCGAAGGCAGCTTGGCCGTTAATATGTGCTTCTAATAATAAATTTTGGTAACGCAGCTGTGCAATTGCTTTTTCGGTATGCCTGGCAAGGAAGAAGAAAGAATAATTTTCGCAGTACTGTGAACGATCTGAACAACCAAATTTGTTATATGCGGCAGCATTACAAACCACTGCTTCAAACCTTCCGTTTAGTACCGCTAAGCATGACGGTGAGGTATCAAAAATGGATAAAAAGAATGATAAATCACCTTTGAAAGTATTCTCGATGAGCAGTAGTAGATCCGAATCGATATCATCAGAGAAATATAAGTTCATGAAAAGAGTACCCCCCTTTTTTGTTGCGACACATCGGGCCGTGCTCCGAAACACGACAATATCTCTGCTGGAATTATATCATGCATCACCTTTTTACACAAGCATTTTTGAGTGATAAGGCTAACGTAAATAGCGGTTGCAAGAATAGATAAAATGCGTAAAATATGCTAATAATAGGGGCTCCTACGGTGTCGAGAGGAACAGAACAAGCGATGGACCACGGCACTATACCCGCGATGAGAACGGTCGAATTTTCGAGAAAAAGTGCACGCCTCGATGCGTCTTTTTCCACCTCATCACAAAGCTGTTCGGTTAGCATTATTGTAAGGGTTTGATTACATGCAATAAGGCAGGTTATGCATGCAGTGGTGAGAATAGCACCGAAGGGAGTTATGCGATTGGAAAGGGATAGCACGCGCGTTTTAAAACCGTTGAGAAAGCCGGTTTCGCGGAAGATTCCCGAGAATGATGAAGATAATAATACTATAGAGAACACATTGCCCATCGATAGGATTCCACCGCCGGAAATTAGGGCGCGAAGGGCCTCATCTGCCGGAGAATATCCAAATATTAATACAGAAAATAGAGAAGAAATGCTCTCACCCTGCACGAAGTGCGCCACGAAGAAAGCAAGCAGTGCACTTGTACACATGGTGATTTTAACGTTCAATCTAAATAGTGATAGTGCAATAATAGCGATAGCCGGGATGAGGGTTATGGGCGAGAGAATAAAGGATGAAGCAAAAATGGCGCTTGCATCACTGCTTACCTGCGTTCCGCCCACCCACAATCCAAGGAAAAAATACATAACACATGAAACGATAAATGGGACTATAGCGCTTTTTAGCATGTTTTTTATATTTGAAAAGAGGTTTGTGCCGGTGATTTCGCTAACAAGAAGCGCGCTGGTGGACATTGGAGAACAGCGATCGCCGAAGTATGAACCTGCAAGTACCGCGCCGCCTGTATACATGGGATCGATGCCCATCGAGGTGGCCATCGTCATGCATATAACACCCACAGTCGCAGACGTGCCGAAGGAAGTTCCCGTCAACATCGAGATAACTACACAAAGCAGGAAGGTGAA
>CAYJPI010000036.1:0-10219 GCA_964372005.1 uncultured Oscillospiraceae bacterium
CCGCCTGTTTCGCCGCCGCTTTCGCCGCCTGTTTCGCCGCCACCGGTTCCACCGCCGGGTTCGCTGCCGCCACCGCCGCCTGTATCACCACCGCCACTACCACCGCCTTCTGCGCCGGGATCCGTGGCAAACGCAAACAGTGGTACCGAAAGCAGTAACAATGCCGCAACTAAAAAACATATAAAGCGAATTCCATTATTCGCAAACCTTCTATCCATACAGGATATACCTCCCAATACATGCAATTATATGGTAAGATTATAGCATGTGACTATGACGCTGTCATTAAAATTGTATGAATACTTTCGGCAATATTTTGGACAAAAAGTGTCATTCAATCATATTTGTATTTCCAAAACTATCCTTCATTCGCTACGGTAATAAATGTTGACACCGCTCGAGTTACCTCTTCTCCATTGGTAATGTTTTGTAGCATCGTCCACCATTGTTCACGCATCTCCGAAAAACCGGGAAGGTTATTATAGTATTCACCGTAATACTTTGTCCACGATGCAAGCAGCCTTTTCTCCTCATCATCCGGGTACAGGTCGCCAAAGCTTTCTCTTGCAGGGAAAGCACCCGACATAATAACGCTCTTTGGGCCGTATACCGCATCATCGCAAACGAAAGATACAAATTGCTTTGCGGCTTCTGCTTTTGCATCGTTGTCATTGTCAAAAACACAAAATCCACTTGCAAGAAATTCAAGCGAAGGTATTCCATCGTCCGACGGGAAAGGAACTGATATTTGGGTGTATTCGTCCGATGCATGCAAAATCGCATTAGAAGTGCCCCAACAAAATGTCATGGCGACTTCCTGGTCGCGAAATGCAGTGATTTCTTCTGTCGCCTCAAACCTGGCATTTGCCGTCATGCTGCCATTTTCAGTCATGTCTTGCAAAAGTTCCAGAGCTCGCACCCCATCCTCAGCTATCATCCAGCTGCCACTTTCGCTTACGAAGCGGTTGGAGTATAAATTGTTCACAAGCGCTCGTGTGCCTTGGTCTCCCCCTCGTCCTCCGCAGTATACAATCCCGGGGGTAATCCCATGTACTTTGAGCGCATTACACATGGCGATGAAATTTTCGGTCGTCCATGTTCTGTCACCTTCTAGGTTTACATAGGCTAGTGCGCCGGATTCTACGAGCATTTCATAGTTCAGCCCCATGTAGAATGGCGAAGATGACAGTGGGTACATGTATGGCACGCCATCGGCTTTGCATGCATTTAGAAGATCCTCGTTCACATCCGCTTCAAATTCATCGGTGAAAAAATCATCAAGCGGGAGTATTTCTCCCCTGCGACCATAGTCGATAATACGCCCGGGAGAATCGAGCAGAATATCCGGAGCAGTTCCTGTATTTATTGCAGTTTCAAGCAAATCAGGCCCCGAAGCAAAATCGATCATTGTAATCTCAATGTCCACATCCGGGCGAACTTGTTTGAATGCTTCTACAAGCTCTTTTTCATACCTCATGCTCGCGTCAAATGTAGGAAATGCCCACCACTTCAGATTAATCCGTCCATAGTGTTGCTCCTCTTCCTTTTCGGGGGTAGGCAGCGCCGCCTCACTCGTAACTGCAGGAAGGTCGGTGCTCGTAGTAGGCGATGGCGGAGCGGGTGTTCCGCATGCAACTAAAAATATCGCAAACAAGATAACAAATGCTCCAATCAATACTTTAACTGTTTTCACCACTTTTTTCCTCCTTATATCATCATTTAATCAAATGAAAAAAAATCGCTGAGCGAAACGTTTTTTTCGCTCAGCACAATAATTAACTGATATTTGATTTGTGTGGTAAAGAATTAATAGGTCTCATAGCGGTTCATGCTATTGGGGTCAACCTTAATTACACCTTTTTGATATTGGCATATATGGCTGTTTCACCTGTCTGTACAATGCAATATGCTTCCTTCGCTTTTTCATAAAACTCAAAGCGCTCATACTCGCCCATAGCAGCCGCACCACGTTCTTCATGCTTTGCGATGATCTTTTTATATGTATCTATTACAGGGATTTCAAGATCCTTATCGCATTCCATCTTTTGCATTATGCGAGCAGGAAACTCAACATACTCATCGAGTGGAATAAGCTCGAGTATTGCATCGAGCAATGAGGGAACCGAGAGCCCGTCAGCTCTAACGAAAATAGCGCCCTTAGCTTTAGCCATCGATGCGCCGGGGAAGTTTGCATCACCTATAACAATGGTGTCGCTATGTCCCATTTCAGACAATATTTTCACTAATTCCGGGGAAAGGCAATAGGGTACATTCTTAAGCATAAGTTCATTATCCTTTCAAAATAGCTTTTCTATTCATCACGCAAATTTCTGCAAAGTATCGCTAACAGTGCTTCCCGCTTGCGCTTGTGCGAATCGTTTCGCATAGTAATATCGTACCATATTTTTTTATGTTTGTCAAACCGCATATTCTCACAAAATACCTATATAAAGGCTATTTTTAACTTTTTACCATATGGAAATATTGCAATTATTTTTATATATTTTCCGTGTGCTATATGTGAGGATGGAAAAAATTCTAAATTGGTATACACCATCTTGACATATATATTCAAATAATGTTAAAATGATACCAAAGTTATATAATTAAGTAGTTATTCTATCCATATAAAGCGGCCATAAGGAGGGCACATGTCCACAATAAAGGATATCGCTCGCGAGACAGGTCTATCGATTGCAACAATTTCCAAATACCTAAATGGAGGAAATGTACTCGAAGGCAATCGTGAAATAATCTCAAAAGCAATTACAAAGCTTGACTATACGGTCAATCGTGCTGCACGAAGCCTGAAAACGAATCGCAGCATGATGGTAGGCATTCTTGTTCCTTCAATCGATTCCCCTTTTTTTGCAAGAATCATAGCAAGGGTGGATGCACTCTTGATGCAAAACGGTTACAACACCGTGGTGAGCAGCTATCAGTTTGATGAAAAGTTAGAGCAGCAAAAATTGCGTTTTCTCCTTGATATCGGGGTTGACGGGCTCATTGTTGTTCCCGAGAATCTCACAGCTCAGGATTTCAACCAAGTACGAGAGATTTCTTCCCGCGATATTCCATTTATCATGCTTGACAGATATGTAGACGGTATCGATTGCGACCGTGTCCTCGTAAACAACATGAACGCCGCTTATGATGCGGTAGAACGGCTCGTGTTGAATGATCACCGAATCATTGGAATAATCACGGGGCCGCTTCATATTTCAACCGCTTACGAACGCCTTATCGGTTATCAACGCGCGCTCGAATCCTATTCGCTCAAGAACGCGCCCGAATTCATCCAAACCGGCGCGTACGATGCTGAATCGGGCTATGATCTTTTTCGGCAGCTAATAGCCATGCCCAATCCTCCAACGGGTATTTTTCTCACCAACTATGAAATGATGTTGGGCGCCATCACCGCAATGCAAGAACCTGACGTCATGTTGCCCAAGCACCTTGAAATAGTTGGTTATGATAATTTAGAGGTTTCTCGCATACTCTACCCACCAATATCAATGGTAGTACAGCCGATGGATGAAATGGGGGATGTGCTCGCGGAGCTCATGCTAAAAAGGCTCCGCGGCGACATGAGTGCTTTTCCGACGGTGCGCCGTTTGAAAGCGCAACTTCTTACCCCTCGTTGATTCAAAGTATAGGCGCGAACTCCATTCCGGGGAGTATGTGTTTTTCCACATCGATCCCGTCATACACCTCCGCCAATTTGAGTCCATGCTCGGTTAGCTCGAACACGCACCTCTCCGTAATATAGAGAACTCGCCTGCCGTTTTTTAGGGCTTGCTCCGCACTGAAACTTATACTGCCGATCTCCTTCTTGAATTTGGGAAGATTCCCTTCCTGCAAGATGGAGATCTTTCCATTTTCGTCGCGTTTTGTTTTCAGCCCTTTTGCGCGGAAGGCTAAGCAGAACACCACCGTACTCGTCCCCGATGTTATGTTTGCAAATCCTCCTATCCCTGTGTAGCCCCCCTTGGGTCTATGGGAGTTTACATTTCCTTTTTCATCCACTTCCAATCCGCCCATGAAGCAAATATTCAATCCGCCGCCATCATAAAAATCAAATTGAGGCGCCATGTCGGATATCATATCGGCACCTATGGTCGCCCCGAATGATGTGCCGGGCGCAGGCAGTCCACCTATTCCTCCCGCTTCTACGGTTAGGGTAATATCCTTCAATATTCCCATGCGTGATGCGCTCGTTCCAACCATTTCGGGAATCCCGATACCGATATTCACCACATCTCCCACATTTAGTTCCTTCGCACCCCTATCTCCGATAATGCAGGGTGTATCATCGCCCAGTGGTCTCTTTTTGGGGTTGTTCGCAGATAGTCTCGCCATCCAGTAATCCATGTGCGTGGATGGAACATGTATATCCCCGGAAAGGGTTTGGTCGATTTGCGCCGATTCTCTTTCGTCCACCACTACCGCATCCACAAGAATCCCCGGCACTACAATGCTACGCGGCCTTGAAAATCTGTGCGATACTTTATCCACCTGCACAATCACCTTGCCGCCATTCGCCTTCGTAAGTTGTGCTATGGATAAGGCATCGATGGTGACAAATTCCCCCTCGAATGATATGTTTCCGTTTGCATCCACTGTCGTTCCCTTAATAAATGCGATGTCGGGCTTGGGAAATGTATAGCCGAGATATTCATCGCCATCAATTTTAGCAACACTCACATATTCTTCCTTTGATATGTCATTGAGTCCTGCCCCCTCCAATCTCGGATCTACATATATGCCCAATCCAACCTTCGAATAGTATCGTTTATGGCCACCCGCGAGCGCGCGCATGGTATGCGACATTACGCCAAGCGGCAAGTTGTAAGCTTCAATTTCGCCATTTAGCGCCTTCTTTGTAGTAATAGGCATACTTGAATAATGCCCCGTGATTACCCGCTTTACCGCCCCTGTTCCTACCAAAGGTTCTGCAAAGCGGCTTTCATCCCATGAGCCAAAGCCGGTGGTACATAGAAGGGTTAAATCCCTAGGGTGCCCTGTTTCTTTCGCTCGTTCATAAAGCGCCATATGCAATGTTTCGGGATTTGCAAGTGCCAAGAATGCGTTTACAGCAATCACGGCACCATCGGGAACAAGTTTTGCAGCTTCCTCTTTAGATATAATTTTAAACATACACTGCCCCTTTCGAATTGTATTTTTTTATCACTTTACGATATTTTGTCTTATTTCATTATACAGACATAATAGCCCGTGCACAAGCCCCGCCATTACGCTCTTTAAAAAAGCAATGCATATTTCTATTAGATAGTGTCGACAATAGTTGAAACGAGATGATTTTGTGAGATTTTTTTGCTCTACAAGGAGGAAAAACGAAGCACTCCCAGTGGGAATACGAGTTTTTCTCGACGTAGTAGAGCGAAAAAAGACCCGAAATCGGCCACATGAACACTATTGTTGACACTATCTAGTTTCGGCAAATAAATAAATTATATCGGCGCTATCCGGAAAGGAAGATATCATATGGATAAATACAACGTAGAAAAGACAAACCAAACCTCCACACAAAGCATGCATGAATGCACCGGCTTGTTCCCGCGTCCACCTCAAAGCGAAGAGGAATACGAAGCGTACCAAGAACTCTTCGGCATGGAAATACCAAAAAAGAAATAGCACAGTTCAATCGGCGTTCGGATAGTGCCTGTATAAAATACATAACATATACTTTTTCTTGTATGTTTTCTCATAAGGTTATATAATTATAAAAGTAACCCTTATAATTATATGATTGGTGTGTGTTATGAGTAAGAGTCGTATTGAGGCATTGGTGCTTTGGATTGCCGTTACAGGTGCATTTTTATTTTGCGTATCATTGTGGTACGGCGAAACCTACTTTCGCTATAATGCCATAAACTATATCGAGCTGAAATCAGAAAATGGCGTTTGGGATGCCAGCGATATCGACTTTTCAAATTCCATCGTATATCTTCACGGAAACGTGGCGCATATCGAAGGGGAAATGCTTTTGCCGCATCAATTCAACGATAGCGAAGCTGTGATTTCAGACCCAATCGACTTTAATCAAGGCCGTACGGCAAAGCTGCTTGTCAACATGCCCGAAGATGGCTACTATCGCATTCACGTTATCGGCGATTATGCACGCTCCCTTTATGTCAACGGCTCTTATCGGGGCAGTTTTGGCACGCCTGCGGCGGATGCCGAATCATTCGAGCCTGCTTATGGCGAAATATCGGTTGATGCAAAAGCCGATGATAATCATTTCTCGATTGTTTTGCAGGGCGGCAACTTTACTCACCGAGAGGGTTCCTCATATTCGAATGTTATAATTGGCAATACCAAACTCGTTACATGGTTTATCGGTTTCCAATCCTCCCTAGAGATCCTTTCTATGGCACTTTTATTGGTGCTATTCGTTACGCATATACTCATGGCCTTGGTATTTCGCAGCCGTCCTTTGAATTTTTGCTTTTCCCTGCTGTGCCTAATATATGGGGTGCGGCTTGGACTCGTGGGTTCTAAGGCAATTTATGATTTCTTCCCCTCATTCCCTTGGGATATAGCCATAAGGATAGAGTATTTAACAATTGTTTTGGGCGCAATACTTATACTTGTTATAATGCGCATTCATTTCAAAGCGATGATCAACAAGCATGTAAATAATATTTTTCATGGTATTTTTATTGTTTTCGCCATATGCTACCTGTTTATTGATACCATCACTCTTTCCAACACTCTCATTCCCCTTACCGCAACATACACAATATGCATAGTGTATGTCACAATCTGTCTGATTATTGGGTTCATTCAAATGGCAAATGCAAAGAAAAAAATAATCATCCCCCAGGTTATAGCCGCACTATCGGTTATCGTGTTGTTTTACACCGCCATAAACGATGCCATGTTCTTCACCAATGCTGGTTATTTTCGCATCAGCAATTCGCTTGCAGAAATCGGGATAATGATCTTCTCCATATTTCAAGCCATAGCAATTTTCCACTCCACCATGAAAACCGCCGAAATAGCAAGAACAGCTGAGCGTGAGGCACTCGCACAAGCGAAGCTTTATGAGAAGCTCAACCGTCTTAAAACTATATTCTTGCAAGATATCAGCCACGAAATGAAAACACCGCTCACCGTAATTTCAACAGGTGTCGATTACGCTATGATTGCGGGCGATCCCACGGACGAATCTAAGGAGGCACTACTCATAGTTCGCGAAGAGGCGGCTCGTCTTGCGCGCATGATATCTGCGATGGTTGACATGGCTTCTACCGTTATGGGAGAAAATCGCAAAAGGCTCAATTTAGCCACGCTCCTTCATAAAGGCTTAGCATCTATAAATATTATCGTTAAAGGTACGAATACCGTATTAGCTCATAAAATCCCAAACTCTCTGCCGCATGTATATGTTGATGCCGATAACTTTATGCATGTAATCACCAATATACTTTCCAATGCCGTTCGTCACACCCCACAAGGCGAAATATCCGTAGTTGCTACTTATGATTCTCAGTTTATCACCGTTACAATAAGGGATACAGGCGAGGGCATAGCGGAGGATCTTTTGCCCGATGTAACGAAACGCGGCGTATCCGGCCACGGAGGTATGGGTATCGGCCTATACCTTTCAAAGATGGTAGTAGATTCCCATGGCGGCAATCTAAGCATAGAAAGCGTACAAAATGAAGGCACAGTAGTTACATTTACGGTTCCCATCTATGGGGGCCAAGAGGAAGGACATCGCATATGAGTAAAACAATATTATTGGTTGAAGATAATTTGCAAGTTACCACATTCAACACTAAGCTGCTTGAAAGGGAGGGTTACAATGTTATTTCCGCTCCCACTCTTGCCATCGCTAAGGTTAAGGTAGAAACCGAGCACCCCGATATCATCGTGCTCGACATAGGCATGCCGGACGGTAGCGGCCTAAATTTCTTGCGTAAACTACGAGAATATTCTTCCATTCCCGTACTGTTGCTTACGGGGTATAGCCGCGATGAGGACGTTGTATCCGGCTTTAGATCGGGCTGTGATGATTATCTGGCTAAACCATATTCATTTGATGTGTTGAGCGTTCGCATACTTCGCCTCATCAACGCCGCGCAGAAGGTTACGATACACAAAGGAAATCTTGAGATAGATATGCTTATGGGCAAGGCGCAAGTAAACGGCAAGAACATTTCCCTTTCGCCCATCAACTTTGCGCTCTTGAAGCTCTTTGCTCAGCATGCCGAATCCGATCTATCGCCATCCTTTATTTATGAAAGCGTGTGGGGAAGTCCTATCGTTGATGATACGAGGGCTCTTGCTAATGCTATTTCCCGCCTGAGAAAAAAATTGCGCGGCTCTAACTACACCATTGTATCTGTTTATGGTGGTGGAGGTTATAGATTTACCGCTGAGTAATGATGAATCATTAAGTGGCATCGACAATGATGTTCATTCGTCCGACTTGGGCTATTGTCACAACAATCTAATTTGCAAACAAAATTATATCAATTTTGATACAATTCACATTTTTAAATTCAAGGTGCTATAATAATAAAAAAAGAGATGACTCATTTGAGATAATAATGGGTCAAACCGGGGGGGTATTATAAAGCGGCTGCGTTGGGGAAACGCAGCCGCTTTTATATTTTTTCTTATTCAAACATCATACAGTCAATATAAGTATCCGTAAAGAATGGGTTGTTGCCAAGCTCAACATGTTCGGCAATATCGGCTATGTCAGTACTCTTTTCGAAATGCGTGTCCGAAAGAAGCGCAAGCGTCGCGCCGGAAAGCGCCGCATTGCCAATCGGTATGATCTTATCGAGTGCTTCTTGGGGGAATATTCCTATCTTTGCGGCACTCTTAGGATCGAGGAAATTACCGAATCCTCCTGCAAGATAAACTTTTTTCACCTCATCGTAGGACACATTGGCAACATGCATAAGCGTTATAACGCCTGCTGCAATCGCGGCCTTGGCGGCCTGCAACTCCCTTATATCGCCTTGCGTGATGTACACGCTATCGGTTATGTTAAATTGATTATCTTCAACTGCAGGGCTATCCGAAAATGCTCCCGTGTCTTCAAGCATCTGCGTTTCAAGCAATAACGCGGTAAGGTCAAGCAAGCCCGAACCGCATATTCCCTTTGCTTTAACATCACCTATGGTACTAAGGTGCAACTTGCCTTGCAAAGTAACCTTATTTATCGCTCCGTTAACGCCTGCCATACCACATGTTATCGTCGCCCCTTCAAAGGCAGGGCCCGCGGCCGTCGATGTGGTTAGTAGCTTTCCATTGTGCATTAGGGCTACTTCCCCATTCGTTCCTATGTCAAGAAGCAAGGATGTTTCATCGCTGTTCATCATTCCGGCGGCGAGTATCGCACTTGTGATATCTCCCCCTACGAATGATGAGATACACTTTACAAGCTTTATCTTACACTCTATCCCCAAAACATCGCCATCGATTTCGTTGCCGAAAAGCGAAAGCGGCGTGAAGGGCGATACACCCATCGAATCCGGCGCGAGATCCGCGAAAATGTGTAGCATGGTTGTATTTCCCGTTACGACGCATCTTACTATATCGATACCTTCTGCAACCTTTGATATGAGATCCTTTATGTCGCGAAGCACGGCACGCCTTAAACTTCCAAGCCCATCTTCCTGCTCACGTGCAAACTTAATGCGTGATATTACATCCGGGCCGAGCGTAGATTGTGAGTTCAAACAGCTTGCGGTTTCCACGCGGTCACCCGTTTTAAGATTATATAGTGCCGCTACAATCGTAGTAGTTCCGATATCTACCGCTAATCCGTAACCTTCGCATCCATCGATGTTTATATCTTGCATTACGCCGGTTTCAAGTATGCGCATGTTCGCGTTGAGTTTAACAGCCTCGCGCGCAACTTGGTTTTCGCGTATGCATCTTTCAAACGGACATGTGCCAAACAGGCAAGCCCCCGTACAATATTCCATGTTAAATTTCCTCGCTTGTTATGATTTGTCCCGTATACTCCGGAACTACCTTATGCATGGGCGGAACTATCAAAAATCTATCATCCCATTCACCGCTTAGCAATGCCGAGAGAAAATGCTCTTCACCCTTGAATACTTTGAATTGCTTAGAATAATGCTCAGCACATTCCTTGGTGAATTCCTTATATTTCGGGAAGGGTAGTCTCTCCCATTCGATGTAGGAAAAATCGGTGTAATTTTCAATAGAA
>CAYJPI010000036.1:10255-11074 GCA_964372005.1 uncultured Oscillospiraceae bacterium
CCCATGATGTACTCAGCGTTTTCCTCGCCATACTTTTCTATGTACTCACGCCTTAGCATTTCATCATACTGCTCAGCAGGCACATAGGCATTTTCAATCCATGATGCGGTATACCAATATGTTCCGCTATTCTCCTTGAATATTTCCTTGTAACGCGAATAGCTCCCCAAAAGAAGTCCAATGCAATCATCCGTGCGCGGAATTATAATTGGATACTTTTTTGATGATAGGTTTACAACGGCATTCGAGCATAGCCCAAAGCCCAATACTATCGCATCGAAATCTCGCTCATAGCGAGGCTTACATGAGTAAATATCCGAAGCCGCATCGATTTTGTCTATTTCAGCTTGGAGAGTTCTTTGTAGAAGCTCGGGCGTATCGTGGAAGCCCTGCCTAAGATAAGTTGCATCGATGAAGTTATCGCAAGTGGCACTTAAAAGCGATATTTCGCGGTACAATGCCTTACATGCTATTAGTTTTATTCGTTTCATCGTGATTTTCTCCTATAAAAAACGAGCCGTTGAGCTATCGGCTCAACAGCCCGTTTGATTAGTTGTATTAGCCGAGGAGGCTTACTGCAACATCAGCTGCGGTAGCCGCATCGGGAGTGTAAACATCTGCGCCGATGGACTGGCAGAAAGTATCGGTGATGGGTGCGCCGCCGATCATGATCTTAAGCTGGTCGCGAACGCCCTTCTCTTCTGCGTAGGTGATAACATCCTTCATGGTGGTCATAGTGGTTGTCAAAAGAGCGGAGCAGCCGATGATCTGTGCACCCTCTGCGATAGCGGTATCAACGAATTTTTCCGGGGGAACATC
>CAYJPI010000037.1:0-2257 GCA_964372005.1 uncultured Oscillospiraceae bacterium
TACTGTTGGTATCGCTTGCGTTATAGGTTTCTCGGCGGATGTATTCATCTATCCCATTATCGGTGTATGGCAGGATACTCTCCCCGCGGTTGAAGCTTACCGTAACATGTGGATAATGGGTGCGGTGTTCACCGTTATAGCACTGGTTGCCGGAACAATGCTACTTGCTGAGTTGAAGCGTGTGCGCAGAGCTCAAAGCGTAGCCGCAACTGCATGATGAAATAAAAAGGAAATCTACTATAATATGCTTGTAATCAAACTATATAATGTGTTACAATTACTGTGACATATCGGGATAAACACTCGTTATACAAAACGAAAATGCCCGAAATAGCCGTGAGACCGACAGCATTACTTTCGGCCTCACGGCTAATATACATCTATATCGGAGGTAAAATAAATGACAGCTATTGACTACTCGGTAATGATAATCTATCTACTCGCAATGATCTACATAGGTTTCAAGACATCCAAAAAAGTTAAATCCGCGATGGATTTTTCTTTGGGTGGCCGATCCATCCCTCCAATTATCATTATGAGTTCGTCAATCGCTACGGCTGCAGGTGCGGGGACTTGTTTGGGACAGGCAGGGCGTGCATATGGAGAGGGTTTTTCCGCCCTCTGGCTTGTTATCGCATGGGTTATCGGAATGTTTATTCTATCGCTGATGGCAAAACGCATATTTAATACCGGTGGCGAGTCGATTTCAGGTGTTTTCGGCGCGCTACATGGGCAAAATGCAGCTCGAATAAGCAGCATATTCACACTTATCTACTCGATAGGGATGCTCGTATCTCAGATGATCGGAATAGGAACCGTATTGCACTTGATACTTCAAAACATTAACCTAAACTACGAGATTTGCGTAATGATAGGTGGAATTATCACCATATTATATACGCTCCAAGGTGGATTCTACGCTGTTGCATATACCGATGCGGCCCAAACCGTTATCCTCATCATATCTATGGTATTCGTGTTCCCTGCCGTCGTAATAAGTGGCGGCGCAGATGTTGCCCTAAATACAGTGGAATCATTCGTGTTTCCCGAAGGAACATTCAGTCTTTTCCACGGAGTAACATTCGTATCACTCGCTACGATAATATGCAAATACACATTCTCAGCTTGCACGGGCATACCGTATATTCAACGCATACTTGCATCGCGAAACGCCAAGGAAGCGGCATTTTCACAGCGAACGGCATCGTTCGGATACCTCATTCTTGCGGGAGTTATCATGGTGTTTGCCGTTCTGGCAAGAAGGCTATATCCCGATCTTGAAACACCCGATACGATAGTCATGCGTGTTATAATGGATCATTTCCCGACAGCCCTTGCAGGGCTAGGTATAGCAGGTTTCTTTGCCGCCGTTATGTCCTCTGTGGATTCGTACTTGCTCGTGGTAAGCCAGATGTTCTCTCACGATATTTGCCGCTGGATTAAACCCGATATGAGCGAAAAAACAGAATTTAAGATTTGCCGTACCTCAACTGCGGTATTCGGCTTACTTGCTCTTGTAGCAGCTCTCAACTTCACATCAATTCTCGTTGTTTATGAATTTGGTGCGGCTATATATTCATCCGCCATTTTCTTCCCCTTTGTTTTGGCTCTATACTGGAAGCGTACATCTACCCCCGGCGTAATAGCAGGTATGATAGCAGGTAGTGCAATATCACTCGTGTTCTATTTCGTTCCCGTTGCTACGATTGACAGCGTGCTACTCGGCAATGCGGTTTCTCTCATCGCCACAATAGTCATCTCTTTGATACTAAAGGGGCAAAGCGGCAGAATTGATAGGAGTGTATTGAAAGGATAATATGAAAGAAAAAGTGATTGAAGCCCTACATAATAATCCCGTAATTCCATGTGTTTCCGATAAGGAAACGCTTGAAAAGGCACTATCTGCCGATTGTGAGGTAATCTTCATTATAAGTGGAGATATTCTAACGATAAAAGATGCCGTATCAAGAATACATGCGGCCGAAAGGTTTGCCTTTGTAAATGTTGATTTGATTGATGGGCTTGCCTCCAAAGAAATTGCCGTGCAATACATCAAGGAAAACACCGATGCGATAGGCATATTAAGCAGCCGTATCGGGCTTATCAACGAAGCGCGAAAAATAGGCTTGTCTACGGTGTTCAGAGCATTCTTGATAGATTCTCTCGCATATCGCAATACATTGAAACAAGTATTGATTGCAAAGCCTGATTTCGTGCAGGTTATGCCCGGCTGGTCAAGGCTAATAGAGTGGGGAAC
>CAYJPI010000037.1:2267-9112 GCA_964372005.1 uncultured Oscillospiraceae bacterium
GGAACAGAACGATTTCGCACCGCTATAATCGCAGGTGGACTTCTTTGTTGCAAAGAAGATTTGATATCTGCAATTAATTCGGGTGCAACCGGTGTTGCCACTACAAGCGAAGAACTATGGTTTGCATAAAGGGAGGAAATATGCGATTACTGATTTGCTTTAAAATTACGTCCGATCTTGATGCCATTCGCCCCGAGGAATATATCGTGACCGAGAGTAATAGCATCGATACATCTTATGTTGCTCCGATTTGCAATTGCTACGATGAAAGCAGCCTTGAGTTTGGCCTTCGCATTCGAGATGAAAGAAGCGAAGAATCACTTTTAACCTCGCTCACAGCCTTCACCGTAGGTGGCAAGGAAACCGGGAAATACATAAAAACTCTTATTGCATTAAAATACGATAAAGTAGTTCATATCGATTCCATGGGTGAAGATATACGTTTTGCTCCCGAACGTATCTCGGATGAAATCTGCTCATTTCACTTGAATAATCCGCAAGATTTCATTATTCTTGGGAGGCAAGCCCCGGAGGGGAGCAATTTCGCCACAGCACAAATGCTTGCGCACAAATGCAAACTTCCTCTCGTTTCCAACATTGTAGATATACATCACCATGAAGAAGGCATGCGCGTTCATATTGAAGTGGACGGCTCAACATATGAACAAGTAATCAAACCACCTGCTGTTTTGAGTATGGGTAATGCAATTGTAAGTTGTTTAAGAGTGCCCACGCTGAAGGATCGAATGGAATATGGTAAAAGGGAAGCGGTAGTATCTGAGATTAAAGAAAATAACGAACAAACCTACTCCCCATTATTGCAAGCTAAAGATCAATCAAGGCATGCGAGAAAGATTTTAGGTGACAATTCTAAAGAAACGTTATCGCTTTTGTTTGGCTATCTTGAAGAAATGGGGTTGATAAAATGAAGTATTTAATTACCGCGTGGATCCAAGACTCAACCCAAGCGCGCACATGTGCAGAGGCAATAACACTTAGCGAGATTTTACCTGCTGATGCACATATATCGGTATGCTTGCTTAGCTTAGATTCGATATCTCCGCTTACACACTGGGGTTTCGCCGATCATGTATACCAAGAGATTTTCCCGTTCATTCATCCGATGTTTATGGCAGAGGTGCTTGCAAAATCGGTAAAAGAGCATGAGTATGACGGGGTATTCATTTTAAGTGGAACTCTTTGCCCCGATATTACAGTGCTTCTTGCAAAGGAACTAAACTATTCATATTGTGTACAGGCACAATCAATAAAAGCAAAACAGGATGGATTTACGTGCAATAGAGGTGCATACAACTATAATGTGGATGCGCAAGTGTCCTTACCAAGCAGAGGCTTTGTAATAGGGCTGGAACGACTGCGCCCCACAGATTCTACAGCACAATCCTTGCAACATTTATCAACGCGGTTGCATGGCGAATCACACTCGCATATTGTTAAGCAAACGCTTATATCCAAAGCGGAAAATTCCCCCGAGAAAAGCATATTGGTAGTTGCCGGAAGAGGAGTGGGGAGCAATGAAAGCGTTGCCGAACTTCGAACTTTGTGCAAAGACTACGGTTTTGGTTTCGGGGTAACTCGTCCCGTAGCAATGAACGGATGGGCAGGGCTATCCGAGATCGTGGGCATATCGGGGGGCATATTTTCGCCGCGCCTTTGTGTGGTAATTGGTGCTTCAGGATCGGCGGCATTTTATGCAGGTATAGCAAATAGCGAGTACATAGTTACCGTAAATATTGATAAGCGTGCCGCACTTCTCACTAAGTCCGATGCCTATATAATCGATGATTATAAAAATGTAGCCAAAGACATTCTTTCTACTTTACATTCCCGAGGAGGAATACTATGAGCGAAACCAATGTAATTTTAAAATATAATGACATTTACGAGGATTATTTAAGCGACGAATCCTGCAAACGTGGCAATGCACAATCGATATCGTTTCCCCGCACAAAAGAGGATATAGTGGCTGTGGTTAAGCATTGCGCTCAGACCGGTACACCCATCACAGTTCAGGGAAGCCGCACCGGAATAACGGGGGCGGCAGTTCCGACATGCGGCCATGTGATAAGTTGCCGCGACTTTAAGTGTGAGCCGATATTCATCGACAATCCCCCAAGTATAACGGTGTCACCCGGTGTGACGTTGGAGGAGCTTGAGCACATCATTCGCCGCGAAAGTGCAAATCGCTATTTCCTTCCACCGCTTCCAACTGAAAAAACAGCTACGATAGGTGGTGCTATCGCAAGCGGTGGCGCAGGACCCTTGTGCTTTCGCTACGGAACATTGCGTGACTATGTTGATGGCGCTGAAATTTGCGATTCCAAAGGTGATTTAGCATCTTACAGCAAAGAGGAATGTGCGAATATTTTCTCCTTTCCTATGGAAGGGATGTTAGGTATAATTACCTCAATCACATTGCGACTTGAAGAAAAGCCGCCGGCAATATGTGCGCTATTGTTTCCGTTCGAGTCCGAAGAAATTGCATTAAAATTCGCTGATATTGCCGCGAAAAACGATGCTGTGGCCGCTTTGGAATACATGGATTGCCGCACGATTGAAATAATCGAATCTCAAAAGGCTGACATGCGCGCAATAGCAGATCTGCCCAATGTTCCGAGAGGAACAAACGGATGCATATACATAGAAGCTTTCGCAAGCGACGAAGATGAACTTGACGATGCCCTAATGATGCTTCTTGGTGAATGTATTGAGCTCGGTGCCGATGCGGATAATGTGCTCGCTATGTCTACCGAGTCACAGATTGAACAGTTGCGTGCATTTCGTCATGCCGCTTCTGAATGTGTAAACACATTGGTTAAGCAATACAACAGGGAGGATTCAACGGTATGTAAGCTTTCGCTCGATATTCGTTGGACTGCGGATTGTGATATCGACAGTGTGTCGTTATACCGCAGTAAATTAACCCCAAGCGGCCTTGATTACTGCATATTCGGGCATATAGGCAATCGAGCTGTGTACGTAAACATAATCTCACATGATGAAAATGAAAGGGAAAAAGGCGAAGAGTTGTTCGCGCAAATTATATCGCAAGCTTATAATATGGGCGCGCAGGCATTCCTTGAACATGGTGTGGGTAAAATAAAGGCGCGATTGTTTCAAACTGCTGCCCCCAAGAACATTCAAGAAGCAGTCGCCAAATTAAAACACGAATTTGACCCTTGCGATATGTGGAATCCCGGCAATAGAGAAGCTGTTTTACCGGCAGGTGAAGCATGAGTTTGCGCATTGCAGTTATGATAAAGCAAGTTCCCGCGGGGCAAATTTTGATGAATGAAGAAACGGGAAATCTCATGCGCACAAGCCATGATACTTGCATGAATCCCTATGATTATTCGGCTATAGAAACTGCCTTACACATTGCAAAGCAAATTGATTCTACGATTGATGTATACACCATGGGACCTGTTGGTGCACAATCCGTGTTGCGCGAGGCATTGGTGCTTGGAGCATCCAATGCATTTCTTCTCACCGACAAGGCTTTTGCAGGATCGGATGCGCTCGCAACATCGCGTGCGTTATGCGGCGCAATAAATAAAAACGGCCCATATTCATTGGTAATTACCGGCGCTCAAAGCACCGATGGCGACACGGCGCAGGTGAGCGGAACTCTCGCGGCATTATTAGGTATTTCATATATGCCGTGGGTTTCGTCAATATCGTCAATTGGATTGGATTCCATAACGGTTTTTAGTAAGATGGATGAAAGTCGCATTGAATTAAGGTGTGATTACCCTTTACTGATGTCCGTTCTGCCCGGGATATTCCCATTAAGCGTGCCGAGCCTTGCAGGACGTATGCAATCAAAAAAGAAGACTATTACAACCATAGCCGCCGAGAATATCGGTGTAGATGTGCAAAGTGTGGGGTCTAAAGGTTCTCGCACACGCGTGGTTCGCGTTAGTGGTGTAACGAAGGATTCACCGGCCACTGCGGCTGTTATGGATGCGGGTGACTGCATAGCGCATTTAGAAGAAATCTCTTCCGAGTTTAGGAGATAATATGCGAAACTCAAATACAATTGTTGTGTTCCTTCAATGGGGAAAAAACGGTATAGCGGATGTAGGCCTTGAGTTATGCGAAAAGGCTCTCGAGTGGTGTACTTCATCTAAGGATGAACTAATTGCGATATCGGTAGGAATAATGGATGCCGAGCGGGAGAAGCGATACATGGAACTTCCCGTAAACAGGGTAATTCATTTGGAAACAGCGAAAACTCATGATATAGCATCGATTGCACGCTTATCGGCATCAAGCATAGAGCGAATAATGCCGAATATCGTTCTTTTTGGCGCAACCAAGGAAGGCAGAGCAATTGCCCCCTATGTGGCAGGTCTTCTTGAAACAGGGTTAACGGCCGATTGCACATCTCTCACACTTGAAAGCGATGGAACGCTAACACAGGTGCGCCCTGCGTTTGGCGAGGCGGTACTTGCAACGATTAAATCATTGTCACTACCCGAGATGGCAACTGTGCGACCCGGAATATTTGCAAATAATAATGTTCGTCCTATTCATCCACCCATACTTGAAAGGTATATGTGCGACGAAAGCGATAATGCGCAATTGTTCTTGCAATCGTTGCCGCTTATTGAAGATGATATTTGTATAGGAAAAGTCCCGTTTGCGATTGTTCTCGGCGGAGGTGTTCCGGATATTGAGACCGCTCAAAAACTTATGGATTGGGCTGAAAAATTGGGCGGCACCTATGCTTGTTCGCGCAAGTTGGTTGAACGCGGATGGTTTCCTGTATCGCGACAAATAGGGCTCTCCGGTGCATCATCGGAAGCGGAGCTGCTTATACTGCTCGGTGTATCAGGCAGTGTGCAATTTCAAGCCGGAATAAAGCGCGTAAAGCGCATCGTTGCCGTAAATACCGACCCCGATGCGCCCATATTTCGCGTTGCACATAGTGCAATCATATCAGATGTTAGGAAAATCGCCGAACTGATTGTATAGTTGAAAATGTATAGCTTACAGGCAAGTATAGCATCCGTCTATAATCAAGTCCGAGCCGGATGTGAAGGTGGAGGCATCGCTCAAGAAGTATATGACAGCGCCTGCAAGTTCTTCGGGTTTGCCGAGGCGCTTATAAGGTGTCATCTGCGCCCAAACTTTGCGCTGTTCTTCGGTGGTGAGCTGTTCGGCAAGCTTGGTTAAGATATAGCCCGGGCTGATGCTGTTCACACGAATGCCGTACTCCACCCAGTCGATTGCAAGTGACTTCGTCATCTGCACGACAGCGGCTTTGGATGCGTCATAGGCAGTCTGGCTTTGCGGCCTGCTGATGACATGCGCATTTATGGATGCATTATTCACAATCGAACCACCTACACCCCGTTTAATGAAGTGCTTTGCAACGGCCTGAGCCATGTAAAACGTTCCGGTTACATTCACATCGAGTATGGGTTCCCAGTCTTTTTCCTCAACATCCAATGCACGGGCATGGATATTTGTACCTGCATTGTTGAAAAGCCCATGTATCGTTTCAAAGTCCGCTTCGACCTGTGATACGGTATCTATAACGCTATCGCGAGATGCGATATCGCAAGTATACGCATGGCATTTTATGCCATGCTCCTTTGCAATTTTATCCGCCGCCTCCCGAATGGTTGCTTGTGTTCTTCCGACGAGTGCTAAGTTGGCACCGGCCTGCGCCATTTGGTGCGCGACCACCAATCCAATGCCCGATGCCGCGCCGGTTATGATGTAATTTCTCCCCGAGATATCAAATAAGTTCATCATATTATCCTCCGAAAATTATTTATGTATCCTGTGCGAGCGCAAAAATTTTGAGAACATCCTCATAGGAAAGGGGAATGGTTCCACCAAAATCTTTCTTATATTGTATCACGAAACGGCTCATGGACACAATGTCATCCTGCGTGCATGTCGGGAACAGCTCCGAAAGGCGGGTAGGCATGCATACATCATTTTAGAATTGCTCAAATGCAATGTGGTGTTTGTAACACAGGACAAACACATCTTCCTTAATGAAATAGTTGATAGAGGTCTTGTCATAGCCTTTTTCCATAAATTCTATTTTCGCCGACTCGATAAGCCGAGGGTCGATGGTTTTGTCGGGCAAGGCCATCTTTTGCCTCCAAATCGTTAGTTGTTGCGTCGATGGTGGTACTATCAATGCGGTTACATTGCACTAACTCAATTATAATGTCAATAGAAAAGCTCAGCAAATCCATTATAATAATTTTTGTTGACGTATGCGCATGAAAATGGTATTGTAAACTTTGTTAGATATAACTAACTCATCTTGTCTGCATTGATATACAATGAACGACAAAGGCAGTATGTATCAGCTTGAAGTATCATATTAAAATGTAAGGAGAAAGCATGGCAGATAGAATACAAAGCTCATATAAATCAACAAAAAGCATCTACGATGCAGTAATCACCCACAAAACTTGGTGGAGCAAACTGTATGCCAAGGTGGTTTGGAAGGGTGGCGATAATAATGCAATTGCAGCAAAGTTGCTAAATAAAATCCCCGACGGCTTTAGCGGCAAAATCCTTGATGTCCCCGTAGGCACGGGTGTTTTTACCCACGAAAAATACAGCGAAATGAAAGACGCTGATATTACATGCCTTGATTACAGCGAAGATATGCTAAGCATCGCAAAAGAGCGAATGAGCGGCGAAAATATAAAACTCGTGCAGGGTGATGTGGGAAATTTGCAGTTTGAAAACAACACCTTCGATATAGTTTTAAGCATGAACGGTTTTCATGTTTTCCCCGATAAGGACAAGGCTTTTTCGGAGGTTACGAGGGTGCTAAAAAGTGACGGCGT
>CAYJPI010000037.1:9122-10835 GCA_964372005.1 uncultured Oscillospiraceae bacterium
TTATTCTTTCAAGTTTTTATGTTGAAGGCAAAGGTAAATTCGCCGATTTCGTGGTCAAGAGAATACTCGCAAAAAAAGGTTTTTTCACGCTTCCTTTTGACAGTGAAGAGTCTATCAAAGAAAGATTAAAGAAGGATTTCCGGCTTGAATTTTTCGATTGCGATGGCTCGTTAATTTATTTTTGTGCGAGGAAGATGTAGAGTGGAAAACAACCAAAATCTGCCGCATGAACACTCGCGTTCACACCATCTAGTAGGAGGATATTATGTTTTTTGATAACACAAGAAAGCCCGTCGGAATCGGCGGCAAAATAATGGTGAATATAATGAATAGAGGCCACGCCTCACTGTCAAATTGGGGGTTCACTTTCCTATCGCCAATATATGAAGAAAAGGTACTCGATATCGGCTGCGGCGGCGGCGCGAACATCGCAAAGATGCTCGAAATGAACGAAAAGGCGCATGTCACGGGCGTTGATTATTCCGAAGTAAGCGTGGATAAGAGCAAGAAGGTCAACCAAAAGGCGATTGCATCTGATAGATGTGAGGTTTTGCAGGGGAATGTGCAAAGTCTCCCGTTTGAAGATGAAACATTTGAACTCGTCACGGCCTTTGAAACGGTGTATTTTTGGCCTACAATCGAGAACTCTTTCAAGGAGGTACATCGCATAATGAAAAGCGGCGGACGCTTCTTCATCTGCAACGAATCCGATGGTGAGGACAAAGCGAGTAAGGATTGGGAAAAGAAAATTGAGGGCATGAAAGTGTACACGAAAGAGGAAATCGTCACCGCACTTGAGCGCGCGGGCTTTCATGCGGTGACGGTGCATCATGATAAGGATAGACATCGTATGTGTTTTGTTGGGAGGAAGGGTTAAATCTTTTCCAAAACATCCAAAACCTGCGCTACCCCTTTCTTTCCAAAATGAACATGCTCCCCATTCACAACCAAGCACGGTACACTCATCACTTTGTACTTTTCCTTCAAATCGGGGAATTGTGCGATGTCGATGGCATGTGCCGTTACATTTTTGCTCAGCGATGCAATCTTCTGAGTCGCCATCACGACCTCGGGGCACATGGTGCACGATAGCGATATGAGCACTTGCACATCTGTTTGTGTGTTCAACGCTTCTATGCGCGAGACATCATCGGGCGATATTTGCTTGCCCGGTCCTGCAACATTATATAGCGCGATTACGAACGAGTTGAACTCGTGGCCGCCAGGCATCGCATAGTAGCGTATGCCGCTCGATGTTCCATCGGCAAATTCAAGTTCGAGATATGGGAAAAGCTCATCTGCAGCTCTAACTTTTTGGCAAAGAACACTGTCGCTGACGGTGGACAACTCATCCGAGAATCCCGCCATCTCGACGGCCAACTCGGAATCATCGAGCACCGCTTTCACGATGACCTTCTTCTCAAACTTTTCAAACACAGTTAAAAGCTGTTCCTTTATTTCGGGCGTGATAAATGCGCCGGAATCTTCCTCAGCTATTGCCTTCTTTTCTTCTTTCACGACTTTACGCGCCTTCACTTCGAAGGGCGGAATATCGAGCTTGGTGTGCATCTGAGATATGTACTTCTCCGCTGAAGTTGCGGCCGTTGCCCCATCCGACACTGCGGTGACTACTTGCCGTAGATCCTTTATGCAAACATCGCCTGCCGCATATACCCCATCGACATTCGTTTTCTGTTTAGCATCCGTAACGAT
>CAYJPI010000038.1:0-10787 GCA_964372005.1 uncultured Oscillospiraceae bacterium
CATTTCCAAAATGCCGGTTAGGAATGCGGGGGCGGCCGATTGCATGTCACTACCGAGTAATGAAAATGGCATCGACAGAATGTGCATCACACCCAAAATGCTTAGTAGTTCGGATAGCACTAGGAAGAATATTATGCTACCGCCGACCTTGATGAGGGCGATAATCCCATCGGCGATCGATTCTGGAAGTGCGCGAGCGAAGCTTGCGTGAATGCGCGTGGGTTTCGAATATTTACGAAGCGCTATCACTTTTCTATGATGGGTAAAACGAAATACGATAAAGATGAAAAGTGCGCTTGAGTAATGCGAAAGTAAAAGCGGCGCGAAAAACGAATCTTTCCCAAGCATGGATGAGCACAGTGCGATAAACATCGGGCTTGCAATGTTTGCGATTGTGCCTAAGTTTGATGCTTCTTTATCATCGATTGCGTTCGAATCTTGTAGCATACCCGATAGCCTTGCACCCGATGGATAGCCTGCGCATGCGCCGAGGAACAGCACGGGTATGGCAAAGCGAGATAGGGAAAGCCTGCGCGATATGGGTGAAACGAGGATTGCAAGATTATCGAGCGCGCCCGTTCGCTCTATTAACGTTGCAAGAACGAAAAAGGGGAATAGTGCAGGAAGAACGGCGCTAAAAAACAGGTTTATGCCCGTGGTTGCCGCCTCTGTGACCGAGCTTGAGAACACGACAAGCAAAATGAGCATTATAAAGCAAACAAAGGGCAACAAATTTTTCAAGGCAAATACACCTCCAATGTTGCGCGAATTGTGCGCACATGGTATGTATATGTGCATGATGGGAATACAATGACACAGCGAACAAAGAGGGGAGCGGAAGATCATGAGTGAGAGAAAGAAGGTTGGCCTTGCATTGGGTGCCGGTGCGGCGAAGGGATTCGCGCATATCGGAGTTTTGCAGGTGTTCAAGGAAAATGATATACAAATCGATATGATAGCAGGAGCTAGCGTGGGCGCTATAATAGGCGGGATATATTCTGTGGGCGGTGACATGGGCTTGCTTGCGGGTTATTTTTCCACCCTTGGGCCACGGGATTTTCTTGATCGACCGCAAATTATGAAGGGTGGAGTGTTGTCGGGCGGTAGGTTGCAGGAGATAATAAGGACCTTCACGCATGATAAGTCATTCGGTGAAACGAACATACCCTTTGTGTGCACAGCCGTGGATGTAGAAACGGGTGAACGCTTAACGCTCAACCGTGGCAAGCTTCACAGCGCGATACGTGCGAGCATGTCACTTGCAGGTGTGTTTGAGCCCGTCAAGTGGGAAGGTAGATTGCTGATCGACGGTGCAACACTCGGATGCGTACCATGCAAGGAGCTTCGGGATATGGGCGCGGACATCGTTATCGGCGTGGATGTGAGCTGGCAGGGCGAAAAGGTTAAGCTCGACCCACCGTCGTTCACTGCCGTAATCGACCAAACCATTGCGATAATGCAATGGGAGATCACCAAGCTAAGCACCAAGTACGCCGACATCATGCTATCGCCGCGCGTGGGGTACATGGGATGGTTCGGCACCCGTAACGCCTCCAAGGCTATCGAAGAGGGGAGACGCATTGCCGAGGAAATGCTCCCCGAGATACGTGAGCTTTTGGGGATGGATGTTCAAGAAGAACAGCAACCTTAGCCGATGATGATCGGGCGGTCGGCGAAGTCGCGGGGTATATGCTCGTTGTGCTTTTGAAGGATGAGGCGATACCCGTCATGTGCGTGTATATCGAGGGACAAGAGCTGTTTTGCATGGTCGCTAAGCGATGCGATGTCGCTGTGACGAAGAAGTAGCGGAACGCTTGCCTTTTTTGCGATGGTAGAGAGTAATGGCCTCGCGCTCGCTTTAAAACCGAGCACACGAAGATAGCCTGCACCGTTCTCGGCCGCGATCGAGGTATGCGTTTTACTTATACCGAGTAACGCGCTCAATGCGATGCGCTTGGTGCGCGCGAGGGTGTAGCGCTTACTTTTGAGTGATGATAGAAGCTCATCGTATGATGTGGCTTTTCGCGCCGCACGGTAGAGAACGTTTTCGAAACCTTCTACGACATCTCCAAGATCGCGCAACTGAGCTTTGTCCATCGATAGGAGCGCATAACGAAGCATGTAGGAGCAATCCTCCATAGTCACGGGTGGGACATCTCCCAAAAGAAACCTCGTGCTAACGTGCATGGGCATGCTGGATGCGGCGGCCATATTTCTATTGCGAAGTGCATCTCGTATAGCGCTTGCGCTGGAAAAACCTTCATCATGCAGGCCTTCTTCATCGTGGGTCTTGCCTTTTCGCATGCAGGCCACCGGCATCGTTGAGGGTGAAAACTCATTGAGCGCGCGAATGTACTCAAGGCCGAGCACGCTGTTGGGAGAGAGAAATACTTTTATGAGCTCATCGGGGAGATCGGTTTCGAGCATCGCTTCATATCGCGCACGCGGATACGATTTGCCCAGTGAAAGATGCTCGGCTAAAGACTGTGAAAATCCGGGCAGGCGAGCTTCATCGATGGTTGCCGCACGCCGAAGGAGGTCTATATCGTCGATCTCACTGCCGAAACTTAAATGCGAAAGTATGCCTGTGGATGCGAGCGAACGCACACTGCCACGCGCGAATCTTTCGGCACTCGAAACGGCGAAAACCGTAGGCAACTCCAAAACTATGTCTGCACCGGCATTTAGCGCCCATGAAGCACGTGTAAACTTGTCCGCAACAGCAACTTCGCCGCGCTGGACGAAATTTCCACTCAAGATCACGCAAACATGCGAGCAACCCGTTTTTTCTTTGGTAGCTTCGATGTGATACACATGCCCGTTATGTAACGGATTATATTCGGCAATTATACCTGCAACTTGCATACAATGCTCTCCTTTGATAAAAATATAACAAAAAACCATCTCTATACGTTATTATATCACAAAAAAATTACATTTTTCTACTTATTTATTGTGCACAATTGATAAGAATGTGGTATAATCTCATTTGTGAGTATATGCTGACGGTTCTTTTTCGTGAGCCGATCGAGTATATAAGAAAATATTATAACATGTAGAAATTGGAAGGAGAAGTCGGTTATGTCGTTGATGGATGGTATTCAAGCGAAGGCGAAGAGCGAAAAGAAACATATTTTATTGCCTGAGGGACCCGAAGAGCGCACAGTACAAGCTGCTGCGATCATCGTAAAGGAGGGCATCGCGGATGTGACGCTACTCGGAGATATCGAAGAGATTAAGGCTTCGGCTGCAAAACTCGGAGTTGACATCACGGGAGTTAACCTGCTCGACCCTGCAACATCCCCCGACCTTCCCGCATATAGCGAGATATTCTATGAGATGCGCAAGAGCAAGGGCGTAACACAGGATCAGGCGGAAGCAACCATGAAGAATCCCCTCTTCTTTGCCGCAATGATGGTAAAAGAAGGCGCGGGCGACGGCATGGTAGCCGGCGCACTTTGCACCACAGGTGACACACTTCGCCCCGGATTGCAGATTGTTAAGATGGCAAAGGGCATCTCTGTTGTGTCGAGCTGCTTCATTATGGAGCTTCCCACAAAAGAATACGGTGATGACGGCGTGCTCATCTTCGCCGATTGCGCTGTTAACCCAAACCCCAACGCCGAACAGCTTGCAGCTATCGCGGTATCGTCTGCGGCAACGGGCAAGGCACTATGTGCGATGGAACCGAGAGTTGCAATGCTCTCCTTCTCCACAAAGGGCAGTGCAAAGCATGAGCTCGTGGACAAGGTTGTAAAGGCTACCGAGCTTGTTAAGGAAATTGCACCCGAACTAAATGTTGACGGTGAACTTCAAGCGGATGCCGCCCTCGTTGAGAAGGTTGGCCAGCTCAAGTCCCCCGGAAGCAAGGTGGCAGGCAAAGCGAATGTTCTCGTTTTCCCTGATTTGCAGGCAGGCAACATCGGCTATAAGCTTGTACAGCGCATGGCCGGAGCGGAGGCTATCGGCCCAATCTGCCAAGGTTTTGCAAAGCCGATAAACGACCTTTCACGCGGTTGCAGTGTGGAAGACATCGTAAATGTAGTAGCGATTACCGCCGTACAGGCGCAGGATATGTAAAAATTAGGAGGAGAAAGAACATGAATATCTTAGTTATCAACGCAGGTAGCAGTTCCCTCAAATACCAGCTCATCGACATGGTGGATGAGAGCATCGTAGCAAAGGGTATTTGCGAGCGTATAGGACAGGCCGGCTCGAAAATCACTTACAAGCCCACGGGTAAGGAGAATGTCGCAAAGGAATCTCCCATGAAAGATCACAACGATGCAATCAAGCTCGTTCTTGATATGCTCGTCGATCCTTCCAATGGCGTTATCAAGGACATGAGCGAGATTTCGGCTGTCGGCCATCGTTTGGTTCACGGCGGCGAAAAGTTCACATCTTCCGCGCTCATCACCGATGAGATGCTACACGCGATGGAAGATCTAACCGAGCTTGCACCGCTTCATAACCCCGCTAACCTCATGGGCGTTGCCGCTTGCCGCGCTATCATGAAGGATACCCCCATGGTTGGCGTGTTTGACACTGCCTTCCATCAAACCATGCCTAGCCGCGCTTATTTATACGGTATCCCCTACGAAGCATACACGGATCTCAAGATTCGTCGTTACGGCTTCCACGGCACATCTCACAAGTATGTGTCCGAGCTTGCGGCAGAGCGCATTGGCAAGAAGGCAAGCGAAGCTAAGATCATCACCTGCCATCTTGGTAACGGCTCCAGCGTTGCGGCGGTTGACGGCGGCAAATCCGTAGATACATCCATGGGCTTCACCCCCTTGGAAGGCCTCGTGATGGGCACACGTTCGGGAACACTTGATCCCGCGATCGTCACCTTCCTCATGGAAAAATTGAACCTCGACATCCACGGCGTGAACGATTACCTCAACAAAAAGAGCGGTGTGATGGGCCTTTCGGGCATTTCTTCCGACTTCCGCGACTTGAACGATGCGGCGGATGCAGGCAATGAAAGAGCAAAGATCGCTATGGAAGTGTTCGCATATCGCGTAAAGAAACTCATCGGTGCTTATGCAGTGGCGATGAACGGCCTTGATGCTGTTGTGTTCACCGCAGGCGTTGGCGAGAACGACCATGTTGTGCGTGAACTCGTTATGAAGGATATGGAGTTCATCGGCATCGATGCTGACTTCGAGAAGAACAACAATGTGCCCCGCGGAAGCGAAGCGGAACTCACCAAGCCCGGTAGCCGCGTTAAAGTTTTCCTTCTCCCCACGGATGAGGAACTCGTCATCGCGCGTGACACCGTTGCGGTTGCTCTCAAGAAATAACTTGCCCTTTTGTGTTGAGTTATAGTATAATACGCTATACGATAACGATATTTTGGAGGTACTTACCATGAAACATGTAAAAACAATTGCTAAGGCTTGCATCAAGGCAGATAAGCACACCGGTTGTGGCGAATGTCAGGCAAGCTGCCAGTCTGCTTGCAAAACCAGCTGCACAGTAGCTAACCAGAGCTGCCAGAAGGAAAGAAAGTAAGGGAAACATGAGATGGTGTCCGCTTAAGGTGAGCTAAGCGAAAACTTAAGTGGACGCAATCAGGTATAAAAGTGCCCTTGGACATCCCGTGGGACCGTCCGAGGGCGTTTTTTTTGGAGGAAAAAGTGATACACGCATTCTCATTTAAAGATGAATATTACATGCTTGACGTTGAGTCGGGTTCAATCCATGCGCTCGACGAGGCCGCATTCCATGTCGCACAGGCGATAGAACAGGGCGTTGATCCCTATCTTTGCGGCGAAAAAAAGGATGTTGATGAAATACTGTCAGAGTTTGAAGAGCTCAAAGAGGAAGGGATATTCGATTCACCTGAGAAGGATATCCCCGAAAAACATGACGAACAAGTGATAAAAGCGATGTGCCTACATATCGCGCATGATTGCAATTTGCGTTGCTTGTACTGCTTCGCGTCGACGGGCGAGTTCCAAGGCACCCGCATGATGATGAGCGAGGAAGTAGGTAAAGCCGCGCTCGATTTCTTGATACTTAAGAGCGGAAAAAGGAAGAATCTCGAGGTTGATTTATTCGGCGGTGAACCGCTTATGAATTTTGAAGTTGTCAAAGCCGTGGTTGCCTATGGGCGAGAGCTTGAAAAACTACATAACAAGGTTATTCGTTTTACTTTTACCACCAATTGCATCGCGCTTACGGAGGATCGCATCGAGTATCTCAACGAAGAGATGCATAATGTAGTTTTGAGCCTAGACGGGCGTAAGGAAGTGCATGATATGATGCGCCCCACCATCAACGGCAAGGGTTCGTACGATATCGCACTTGAAAATGCACTGCGCTTCGTGAAAGCTCGCGGCGATAAGGAATACTATGTGCGCGGAACTTTCACCAACCGCAACCTCGATTTTACCGAGGATGTACGATCCATGCGAGATGCCGGCTTCGAACAACTTTCGATGGAACCGGTTGTTCTTAAAAGCGGTGACCCCTACGCGATAGAAGAGGCGCATCTTCCCTATGTACTTGAGGAATACGATCGCCTTGTAGATTTTGTTAATGAGAGTAAGGCGGAAGGCAAGTGGTTCAACTTCTTCCATTTTATGATGGATTTTGAGAATGGGCCATGTTTAAGAAAGCGCGTAACGGGTTGTGGAGCGGGCACTGAATATGTTGCCGTTACACCGGAAGGCGATGTTTACCCATGCCATCAATTTGTAGGCGAGGATGATTATATTATGGGTAATGTCGTGGATGGCAAGTTCGACGGTAGTATAGCGGAAGCATTCACATCATGTACCGTGAGAACGAAGGATGAGTGCAAAAAATGCTGGGCAAAATATCACTGTTCCGGTGGATGCGCGGCGAATGCTTATAAGTTTAACGGCGATATCAATAAACCGCATGATATAACATGCCGCTTCGAGAAAAAGCGCACGGAATGCGCCATAGGCTTGAATGCGTAAAATATTATTGCATGAGCCATAGGACTGTGTAATAATAGGAAAGATGAAAATAATTGTAAGGCGCACTTTGTCTTTATGATGATGAGCGCCGAGTTAAGAAGGAGGAACGCGTTGTGAACGGACGCAGGATTACAGCGTTTGTCGTCGTAATATTGCTTACGGTGGCATTCGGGTATGTCGCGATGGGCGGCGTATCATGGGGGATTTATGAGATTCGCCCATTTATTGAGCAGATTCCAAAGGGGCTTGACCTGACGGGCGGTGTATCAGTAGTGTATGAGGCAAAGGACACCTCGATACCCGACTTAGAGGAGCAGATGGCGACGGTGCAAACCATCATGAGAACGCGCCTTGACAGTGAAGGTTATCCCGAAGCTACGATTATCGAGCAGGGTTCGTCGCGCATTCGTATCGAGATTCCGATAAACGAAAGCAACGCGGTCGAAGACCCGGCCGAGATCACACAATATCTCGTCAGTCCTGCCGTGATTGAATTCGTTGATCCCGACGGTACTGTGCTCTTTGACGGTTCCGACATGGAAACCGTTGCGGCCGGAATCAACCAAAACGGCCAGTACTCCGTTAATTTTGAACTAAATGCAGAAGCTACTGCCGCGTTTGCGGAAGCTACAGCGCGCTTATCGCTTATCGATGAGGCAACAATGGGAGCGGAGGCGAAGGCCATCTCCATCAATATGGACGGATTTCTCATCTCTTCGCCCATTGTAAGCGAAACCATCCACACGGGCGAAGCTGAAATCACGGGTGATTTCACCGCAGAGGAAGCACAGCGCCTTGCACAGCAGATCCAAAGCGGCGCTCTTCCCATCGAGATGGAGGAGATTGAGGTGCGCTCAGTCAGCGCGACGCTAGGCGAAAATGCACTTTCCACCGGCCTTATGGCAGGGGCTATCGGCATCGCTTTGGTGTTTGTGTTCATGATTGCATACTATCGTTTGCCCGGTGTGGTTGCCTGCATCGCTCTTTCGATCTACATCTTGTTCTTGCTTTTGTTGCTCGCAACGATCGAAGGCGTACAGCTCACGCTTCCCGGCATCGCAGGTATGATACTCTCCATCGGTATGGCGGTGGATGCGAATGTAATCATATTCGAGCGTATGCGTGAGGAAATCATAGAAGGTAAGACGGTGAGAACAGCGATAAAGGCAGGATTCTCGCGCGCATTTTCCGCTATCCTCGATAGCAATGTAACTACGATTATAGCGGCGCTTGTACTGCTGTTCTTCGGAACCGGTAGCATAAAGGGCTTTGCGGTAACGCTTTTAATCGGTATTATTTTGAGCTTCGTAACGGCGGTGTTCGTAACGAGGGGACTATTATACCTGATGTTGGGTTTCAACTTGAAAAATAAGGCGCTTTTGTGCCCCAAGAAGAAACTTGAAGCCGCAAAGAGAAAGTAAGGAGGGAGACGCAATGGATTTTATCAAGAGATTTAAGGTGATGGCCTGCGTTTCCGCCGCGATAATAATCGCAGGCATCATAGTTGGACTATTCGCAGGTGGGCTTAATGTAGGTATCGATTTTTCGGGCGGCACGCTCTTCACCATCGACATGCAAGGCGCTTTCGACATGGCGGTAGTGGACGATGCACTCACGCAAAATGGACTGACGGACGCGCAGGCGGTGAAAACCGGATTAACCGCATCGAGCCAAACGATGGTTGATATACGTATGCGCAATTACGATGATGATGCATATGAGAGCGGCTTGCGCACGGATGTACTCGCGGCGATACAACAAACATACCCCGAAGCAAGCATCACGGATGTCGAGCGCGTTAGCGGCGTTGCAAGCGCAGACCTTGTAAGAGATGCATTCCTTTCGGTTGTAATCGCGAGTGTGCTTATACTCTTCTACGTTTGGATAAGGTTTGAACTTTATTCGGGATTTGCGGCGATAGCGGCACTCCTCCACGATGTGGCGATTATGCTTGCTATAACATGCATACTACGCATTCCGGTGAACAGCTCGTTCATCGCGGCGGTACTGACGATAGTTGGTTATTCCATCAACAATACGATAGTTATATTCGACCGTATTCGCGAAAACAGCAAGAGTGCATTGAACGTTGCCAAGTATCGCGATGATATTGTGAACAGGAGCATATCGTCAACCCTTTCGCGCTCCGTGAATACATCGATAACCACTTTGTTAACCGTATCGATGGTTTATCTTCTCGGCGTAGATTCGCTAAAGGAATTCACCCTTCCCATCATAATCGGACTCGTTGCGGGCGCATATTCGTCAATATTCCTCGCAGGTCCTTTGTGGGCAACCTTCCTTAGCATACGCAAGGACGGCAAAGGGAAAAAGTAAATGATTCGCTTCAAAACGGCGGCTGAGGTGGATGAGAAGGAAGCCTTGCGCATCGCAGAGGAAAACGATATAGCGCCATTGCTTGCAAAGGCGCTGTGTCGTAGGGGAATTACAAAAAACATACAACAATTCCTTCATCCGAGCGAAAAGGATTTCCACGATCCGATGAAATTGCCTGACATGGAAAAGGCGATCAATCGCCTTAACTTTGCCATAGAAAATGGCGAGAGCATTGCCATCGTCGGCGATTACGATGCGGATGGCGTTTGCGCAACCGCGATACTCTATAGCTATCTCAGCACTCAAACCGAATACGTAACGACGCACATACCCCTTCGTGAGGAGGGGTATGGTCTTCGTGAAAAGATGGTTGAATCGCTCGCGATGCGAAATGTCGACCTTATCGTTACGGTTGACAATGGAATCACCGCTGTAAATGAGATTGAGCTTGCATATGACCTTGGGATGGAGGTTATCGTAACGGACCATCACCAGTGCCCGGATGTGCTTCCCGAGTGTGAAGCCATCGTAAACCCTGCACGCAAGGACAGCAAATACCCATTTTCGAAGTTGTGCGGCGCGGCAGTGGCATGGAAGATAGTGGAGGCGCTTGCAGGGCGCGAAGCTTCGATGAAACTTTTACCAATCGCGGCGATAGCGACGGTTGCGGATGTAGTTGAACTTAAAGGAGAAAATCGCGCCATCGTTGCGCTTGGATTGCCCGGCATTACATCAAATGCTGGGGTTTTTGCGCTTCTAAGTGTGGCAGGCAGGGAAAAACAAAGTGTGGACAGCGAAACGCTTGCATTCACCATAGCGCCGAGGCTTAATGCCGCAGGACGAATGGGAGATGCATCGCGTGCGCTTCATTTGCTGCTTTGCACATCGACGGATGAAGCGACTGTGCTTGCGAAAACGCTACATGAGGAGAATGCAAAGCGCAGGCTTGAGGAGAATCGCATACTCGATGAAGCGGAAAAAATGCTCGAGAACCGCAATCCCAAGGAAAGAGCCATACTTCTTTACGGTGAAGATTGGAGCGCAGGGGTAATCGGCATAGTCGCATCGAGGATTGCGCAAAGATATCACCGTCCCACCGTGCTGTTTCATAAAAATGGAGATGCATTGACGGGATCTGGGCGAAGCATCGATGGGCTGAATCTTTATGAATGTTTGAAGTCGACGCAGGAACTGTACCGCCACTTCGGCGGCCACGCACAGGCGGCGGGGCTAACGATATCGGTGAATAATTTTGATGAGATGAAAATTCGCATCGAAGATTATCTGCATAAAGAGGTTAGTACGGATGTTTTCCTCCCATCGATGAACTACGAAATGGAAGCATATCTTCATGAACTCACCATGCCCGTGGTGGAGGAATTCACCCTTCTTGAACCTTTCGGTGAGGGCAATGCGCGGCCTGTGTTTATGGTGCGAGATGTAAACCTAAAGGATGCGGTTACCATGGGCGAGGATGACAGGCACCTTAGAGCTACG
>CAYJPI010000039.1:0-10755 GCA_964372005.1 uncultured Oscillospiraceae bacterium
TAACGACGACGACAATGAAGAAAACTCGGTAAACCAGTACGCTCTTAGTACCGAGGAGGAACTCAACGCAGCGAGCACCGTAGAGCGACCATGAGAGTATTGTCGATGTTGCAAAAAGAAGTATAGCCACCGCCACAAATATGCTCGGCAAACTCCCTGTGAACACGCTGGTGAAAGCTTGGGTAGTAAGATCCGCGCCGGCGCTTGCGCCATAAGGTATCGCAACACCGCTAACAAGTATGGTAAGCGCGGTGAGCGTGCAAATAACAATCGTATCCATGAATACCTCAAATATACCGAACAATCCTTGCTTTACAGGGTTCTTGAGTGATGTAGCCGCGTGTGCAATGGGCGCCGAGCCAAGGCCAGCCTCATTCGAGAAACAGCCTCGCGATACACCCTTTGTCATCGCCATCTGAATGGATACGCCCACCGCGCCGCCGATAACAGCCTGGGGGTTGAATGCTCCCTCGATTATCATCCCAAATGCAGCGCCGATCATGTCGATGTTGGCAAATATAATGATAAGCGAAAAAATAATGTAAATCGCACTCATGAACGGAACGAGTTTTTCGGTTACACTACCGATACGCTTTACTCCACCGATTACTACGAGCGCAACCACGATCGCGATGACGATTCCGGTGATAAGCTTTATTATGCCCTCGTTCGATGCCATTGCACCGCCCGAAACAGTATCCAATGCGCCGAATACAGAGCCTGCAATGGTGTTGATCTGCGCTATGTTTCCTATGCCAAACGATGCGAGAGCGCCGAATACGCAGAATATCACAGCAAGCCACTTAAAGTTTTTGCCAAGCCCGTTTGTAATGTAATACATCGGCCCGCCAATCCATTCACCCTTCGAATTGCGCTCGCGATACTTAACCGCCAGTACAACCTCTGCATACTTCGTTGCCATGCCGAACAGTGCACTTATCCACATCCAGAAGATTGCACCGGGGCCGCCTGCCGCAATCGCACCCGCAACACCTGCGATGTTACCCGTGCCGACAGTTGCGGCAAGTGCCGTGGTAACCGCTTGGAAGGGGGATATCGCACCCTTGTCGCTCGGGTCGGGCTTCTCTTTGATCTTACCGATCGTGTTCTTCATCGCGTGCCCAAACTTCGTAAACTGGAATGCGCCTGTCCTGAGTGTGAAAAATACTCCCGTACCTACAAGGAGTATCAGCATTGGTACACCCCATGCGATGTTTGAGTTAATCCATGAATTAATCTGTGCTACCGTGTCCAAAAAACCGTCCATACCTTTTCTCCTTCAAAAAAAAATTATCAAAACCCGCTTTCAATTTTATGAAAGCATAGCTTCAAAACATTACCATATATCATACATCGATTGTATGATTATATAACAATGTACAGTAATATGACAAGCTTTTTTTGAAAGTAATACACATTCACGGCTTGCATTGATTGAGGTTTATGTTGAAATGGTAAATTTCATAAAATAATAATTATCATCTTCTTTTACGCCGATCGCGTTCATCCCATCCATACTCGTATCATCAAAGCCCGTAAGTTCCCACACCGTGGTCAATCTATGGCCGTGTAAAATAAACTCATCGCTCTTTAGTTGACTTCTCACAATATGATTTCCCACATTTTCAACCGTGCGTGAAAACAGGGTTGTTTCATCCCCTGCATTAATAAGAGCAAGGCTCATCAGTATGCGTATATCAGGGTAGGTGCTCTCAAAGCCGCTTATATTTTCCTTCTCGGCAACAAATGTAGCGGATTGCACGTAATCCCCCTGCATTTGATACGATATCGATAGGTCAGCGTTATTATATGGCATGAAGATATCATACATACCTTCTTTGGTTTCGTATGTGATATTTCCATCATTATCAAGCGTTGCATCAAAATCATGGAAGTTGCTGTAATGATTAAAATTTTCGACAAACTGCTCGGTCGTTAAATCGCCGCGATTGGGTGGAATCGTCACCACAATTGCCGCTACAAGTGTAGTCAAAGCAAAAAACACGGCATGTGAAACCAGAAAAACCGCAACGCGCCAACCCTTCGTATCCTTTATTCGATACGATAAGTATTCATCCCACGATAATTTCTCTTTGTCCTTGCAAGTTTTGTAGCTTTTATAATTTCTGATAAACACATATATGGGGATGAAAAAGCCCTCACCATATCTTATAACATCCCATGTGCGGTTCAAGGCTTCGCTGTACGTGAGATTTGATCCGTCCAAGCGGGTGATGCTTAAACCGAATATAAATTTCCCGAAAGTAGTCTTGAATTTATTAATCAACAAAGGTTCTAGAAAAAACATCGTAATTGCGGCAAGTATATTTATCGCAAGCGAGTAGCCATCGCTTCTTTCTCCGACGATGTTCCATTTCAAAACAAGCAAGCATATCAATGATATGACAGTGCTATATAAGGTTAGATCGAGGCCGCGCGCAAAGAAACGCCGCCACGGGTTATAAGCGTACTCCCCGTAAAAAGAAGGCATATCTTGGTCGTATTCAAAATTATCTTGATAAATTTCTTCCATAAGATATTTCCTCCTTTAAGCCATTTACATCCTCTTAAAACGATTGCCTGTATTCATATATACCACCATAAATATGCATATTCCTAGATTAACTACAAGATATGCATATATAGCCCATACCCCAAGTTGCATAATAAAGCCCAAAAGTGCGGTTAAAACACCTAATGGGAGTATCATTTTACCAACAAACTTGCACAGCCTAACTGTATCATACTGTTCCCTTTTTTCTTTTTTCATGGTATTATATCCCGATATCAAAAACGCGCCCTTGCCTTTCATGAGTATGCAAGATATTATGATTATCGGTACCCCCGATATCAAGCAGATTACAATGAGAATTAAAGCCTCTGCATCCATGTTTTCCCTCCTGATAAAATTCCAAACAGGGAAAAGGGCATTGCCCCCTTCCCTATCGTTAACCTTCTCTCTTTATACGTGCACTTTACGCGCCCATCATAGTATCGAGCCTTGCGCGAATCTCTTTGATGAACTGTGCCGAATTCACCGCGACAGCGTCAACGCCTTCCGCCAAAGACACGAGATCCTTTGTCATAACGCCATCCTCAAGCGTCTTGATCGATGCGGCCTCGAGCTTGTCACCAAAATCGACGAGTGCAGGGATATTATCGAGCTCGCCACGTTTTTTAAGCGCACCGCTCCATGCAAAGATCGTTGCCATGGGGTTTGTGGATGTCTCTTCGCCCTCGAGGTATTTGTAGTAGTGGCGTGTGACCGTACCGTGTGCGGCCTCGTACTCGAACTTGCCATCGGGGCTTACGAGTACGCTGGTCATCATCGCGAGCGAACCGAACGCGGTCGATACCATGTCGCTCATTACATCGCCGTCGTAGTTCTTGCACGCCCAGATATAGCCGCCCTCGGAGCGGATAACGCGTGCCACCGCATCATCGATGAGCGTGTAGAAATATTCAAGGCCCATCTCGTCGAATTTCGCCTTGTAATCACTCTCAAAAATCTCCTCGAAGATATCCTTGAACTTGTGGTCATACTGCTTTGAGATGGTGTCCTTGGTCGAAAACCATACGTCCTGCTTAGTTGCGATTGCATACTTGAAGCATGCATGGGCGAATGACTCGATCGAGCTGTCCTTGTTGTGCATGCCCTGTATCACGCCCGCGCCATTAAAGTCGTTCACGGTATCGCGATAAAGCTCCTTGCCGCTCGCGTCAGTGAAAACGAGCTCTGCTTTGCCTGCACCGGGTACTCTGAATTCGATGCCCTTGTACACATCGCCGTAAGCGTGACGCGCGATCGTGATGGGTTTCTTCCATGTCTTAACTACCGGCTTGATGCAATCGATCAAGATTGGAGCGCGAAAAACGGTGCCGTCCAGAATCGAACGAATCGTGCCATTAGGGCTTCTCCACATGCTCTTGAGCGAGTATTCCTCCACCCTCTGTGCGTTCGGGGTGATGGTTGCGCACTTTACGCCTACGCCGTATTGCTTGATAGCTTCGCCGGCTTCCCATGTGATCTTGTCGTCAGTCTCATCCCTCTTTTTTAGGCCAAGGTCATAGTACTCCGTCTTCAAATCAACGAACGGCGAAAGCAGCTCGTCCTTGATCATCTGCCAGAGTATCCTAGTCATCTCGTCCCCGTCCATCTCAACCAGCGGCGTTGTCATCTTGATCTTTTCCATGTTGTTCCTCCTTTATTTTTGTTATGCGCTTAAACTTAAGGGTTACGCCAAGGGTTACGGGGTTACGCCAAGGGACTCTGTCCCTTGGATCCCTGCACGGGGCTCTGCCCCGTGACCCCGTAAGGGGATTTCATCCCCTTAACCCCTTTTTTTCGACCGTTTCACGGCCGAATAGGAATTTGTAATTTTCCTTCAAACTCGGTTTTCCACTTTGCCTCCGATAATCACGGAGGCAAAATGGTCATCATGAAGGCAGAATAGTGACATTTACCATAACCTTCGAGCCGTGAAGCGGCTCGATAATGGGGTCAAGGGGATAACATCCCCTTGCAGGGGTTTTAGGGGACAGCGTCCCCTATCGTCCCTCCGTCCCCTATCGTCCCTACGTCCCACGTCAGCTCAGCTTTGCGGCGTAGTAGTTCATCAAGCAGCCGTCGAGTATGATCTGCTTTTCGTTGTCGGTCAGGTTCTTGACGAAAAGGGTTATGGGAAGGGTTGCCCCGTCCTTCTTGACTACGGTCGCCGGGATTTCCTCTTGGCCGGATTCGATGGCCGCACGAATATCGGGCACGAATACAAACTCGCCCTCTTCATGGTCGAACTTGGTTGACTCATCGATGGTGAAGGGCAGCATACCCCAGTTGATGCAATTGGATCTGTATCTCTTGGTCGCGAAAGAATAGCAGATATTCGCAAAACCGCCGAGCACCTTCTGGCATGATGCGGCCTGCTCACGTGCGCTACCGTCACCGGGTCGATTCGCGAACACACAAGAGCCAAACTGCGTGTCATCGATCTCGCTTTGCTTGCCTACAGCAGTGAGCGCCTTCACGATACGCTCGGGCGCTTTGCCTTCGCGCCGCTGTGCTTCGATGTTCGCAACCTGCTTGGACAGCTCGACATAATCGGGGCAACGCCGCGACAAAGTGAACTCCGCAAGCTTGAGCGGATTCGACCTGTAGCTGGATGTCTCGCCAGAGGGGATGAGCTCGTCGGTCGTGGTCACCGGGTCGTGAATTACCGCGGTAAGCTCCACGAGAAGGTTCTTCGAAAGTGGGTATACCTTGGGCCAATCGGTAATGTTCGGCCCCATGATAAGCGCCTCGTCCTTCATCGGCTTACCGAAGCCATTGTATACGCGCTTGGCGTAGATCGATGCATCGTAAAAATACGGCTCGCCGCTAACGGCATTTTCGCACTCGGTAGCAGGCGTGATCGCGCCCTTGTTGCGTGCACTTGCCGCGATAGAACGCGCATCCATGAGCGCGACGGACGAAAGCTGTCTCTGCCCGGGCTTACTTCCTTCGCGGTTTGGAAAGTTGCGTGTGGTGTGGCGGATGGAGAATGCGTTGTTCGAGGGCACATCTCCTGCGCCAAAGCAAGGCCCACAGAAGGCAGGCTTGATAACAGCCCCGGCTTCGATTAGCGTAGAGAGCACGCCGTTCCTCGATAATTCGAGGTTGACGGGCATCGAGCCCGGATATACGGACAATGAGAAGTAGCCGTCACCGGTGTTCGCATCCCTGAGTATCTCGGCCGCATCGCATATGTTTTCAAATATGCCGCCTGCACAACCTGCAATTATGCCCTGATCGGCGTAGAACTTGCCATCCTTAACCTTGCTCATAAGATCAAGGCGCAACTTTTCACCGAATAACTTTTCGCTCTCATCTTCTACCGACTTGAGTATATCCGTAAGGTTCTCGTTTAGTGTGCGTATGCTATATGCATTCGATGGGTGGAAAGGCATGGCGATCATCGGCTCAATCTTAGATAGATCAATCTCGATCAAGGAATCATAGAAGGCAACACCTTTGGGCGCAAGCTTTTTATAATCGGCCGCTCGGCCGTGTTCCTTGTAGTAGTCCTCAACCTTAGTGTCGGTTTGCCATATCGAGCTTAGACATGTGGTTTCGGTTGTCATTACGTCAACGCCACAACGGAAATCAACGCTCAAGTTATCGACTCCCGGGCCGATAAACTCCAGCACCTTGTTGTTTGCAAAACCGCTCGCAAATGTCGCACCTATTAGCGCTATCGCCACGTCGTGCGGGCCAACGCCATTCTTTATTTCGCCCGTGAGATACACTAGTATAACCTCGGGCGCGTCTACATCATATGTATTCGAAAGAAGCTGTTTCGCTATCTCAGGCCCACCCTCGCCTATTCCCATAGTGCCGAGTGCACCGTAACGGGTATGGCTGTCCGAGCCAAGGATCATACTTCCACACTTGCTCATCTCCTCGCGCATGTACATATGCATTACGCTTTGGTTGGCAGGCACGAATATACCGCCATACTTACGCGCCGCGCTTAGGCCGAATACATGATCATCCTCGTTGATCGTTCCACCTACGGCGCATAGCGAATTGTGACAGTTGGTGAGCACATAGGGTACCGGAAACTCGGTTAATCCCGAAAAACGCGATTGCTGTATAACGCCGACATAGGTGATATCGTGCGATGTGAGCGCATCGAACTTGATGCGCATACGCTTGCCGCCATCGCCTGTGTCATGCGCACGCATGATCGAATATGCTATGGTGCTCTCGCGTGCTTCATCCGGCGCAGGCAAACCTTCGCCACTCTTGACGATGTTACCGTCTACGAGATATACGCCCTGTTTGTAAAGCTCCATCTTTTTCCTTCCTCCTCATCTTTATTCAACATTGTATCCTCGTATTCCAGTATACAATGCAAGCTCAATCGAATCAAGAAAAAAATACCGTGTTAATAATATACACTTGATGACCTTATACATGTATGGTATAAGCGTAGCCTAATGTTCGCTTTTTTTAGTGAAAATACTCTTCGATTTCTCTCTCCATTTGCCGGATCTAACCTGATGTCCATATGTGAATAGCGAAAAAATGGGGGCGGTAATCCATGCGAGCGCGATTCCCACTATCCCAAGATCAAAGAAAACCGAAAATAACAATGCCGCAGGTATGCGCACAAGATATTGCGCCATTAGGCTGTTGGTGAATGTGAACATCGCCTTGCCCGCACCTTTGACAAATCCAACCATGGGATGTACATATGCATATATCAAATACATTATGCAGCTCGTTCTAAGGTACACGCTCGCCGCATTGATAACCTGCGCATCCTTGCTTTGAAACAATCCCGCAAGTTGAGGTGCGAAGAAAATTATAAGCAAGAATAGCACCATGCTGAGCGTCATCATAATCTTTTGTGATGCACGTATCGATGAGAGGGCGCGTTCTTCCTTGCCTGCGCCGAGGTTTTGAGATGTGAATGACGCAACGGCATCATTGGTGGCGGTAGAAGGAAGAATCACGAAGCTGTCTATCTTCACGCCGATTCCATACGCCGCGCTAGCCACTAGCCCATATGTATTAACTATGCCGTTTAGGGTAAGGTTCGACACGTTTAGCGATAATTGTTGAAGCGCCGACGGAAGGCCGATGCGCACAAGCTCCCTCAAACATTCTCTATCCATATTCCAAAACCTAAACGAGAAGCGTACTACATGTTTTTTTACCGCAAAATATATCGCGCCCATGGTGAAAGCCGTGGCTTGTGATATAACGGTTGCAAGCGCAACCCCTGATACCCCCCAGTGGAGAACCCTTAGAAAAACTATGTCAAGCACGGCATTTAGGCATGTCGCTACCGCAACGAACAACAAAGAGGAACGGCTATCGCCGAATCCCCTTTGAAATGCACATATTAAATTATACCCGAGTGTGAAAACAACACCAAGAAATATCGTTCTAAGATATGACACCGCATAATCGAAAGCCTCCAAAGGCGTTGCTACAAGGCTCAATAAAAATGGCGACGCAAAAAAACCGAAAATGGTGATACACACAGCGCAGATTGCATAAAGCGATATTGCGCTCCCTGCACTTTTCTGCACGCGCTCAACATCGCCGCGGCCGGCATATGTACCTATTACAACGCTTACACCGACACTCATCCCTGCTATTGTCATGAACAATATATTCATAACCGAGCCGCTTATGCTTACTGCGGCCAAGCCTTCCGGGCCCAAATATTGCCCCACGAAATACATGTCAACGGCGTTGTAAAGTGCCTGCAAAAGGTTTGAAAGAAGAAGCGGCATGGCAAAACGAAGTAGATGCGCATTTACATCGCCCGTGGTTAAATCGTTTTGCAATACCATGGATTTTCTCCCCTCATTCCGAATATAAACCGTGTTAAATTATGTTTTAATACAGTATACCATACATTCAAGAAAAAGGGGAGAACTTTTATACAGAATTATTTGCTCTTGCCCTCGGCAATCACTTTTCTTTGCTGTTGTTTTTCTTCGTATACATTCTTGAGGTCGAACGGTGTATCCTGGTACACGAAATAATTCAGCCAGTTACCGTAAAGAAGGTTCCCATGCGAGTGCCAACTCACCCTCGGAGTTTTTGTATCATCATCATTGGGGAAGTAGTTCTTCGGCACCTCGATGGGTAAATTCGCGGCAACATCACGATCGTATTCAAGCTTCAATGTTTCTTGATCATACTCGCTGTGGCCTGTAACGAATATACGGCTTCCGTCGTGGCTTGCCGCTATGTACAAACCCGCATCATCGGAAGTTGCGAGAACTTCAATGTCGCTCACATTTCTCACATCTTCCAAATTAACGGTAGTATGGCGGCTGTGTGGAGCGAAGAAGGTATCGTCGAAGCCACGCATCAACCTATGCGTGGTGTTGCAAACATCATGCTCAAAAACACCGAACAGCTTTTTTTCAAGCGGACTTTTGTTGATGCCGTAATAATGTTGCATCGCAGCTTGTGCCGCCCAGCAAATAAAAAATGACGAGAAAACATTTTTCTCCGCCCAGTCAAACACAGCGCAAAGCTCTTCCCAGTAAGCTACTTTTGTAAACTCCATCTGTTCTACAGGTGCACCGGTTATGATGAGCCCGTCGAACTGCTCATCCTTAATTTCATCAAACGTTCGATAAAAGCTAGAAAGATGCGCCTTATCGGTGTTTTTTGACTCGTAGCTCGCCGTATGCATAAATGTGATTTCCACCTGTAGCGCCGTGTTTCCAAGGACGCGCAATAATTGCGTTTCGGTAACGAGCTTGGTGGGCATGAGATTGAATATAACTATTCTAAGCGGGCGGATATCCTGCTCCTTTGCACGCTTATCCGTCATAACAAATATGTTTTCAAGTGCGAGTATATCTCCTGCAGGCAGTCCATCAGGTATTTTTACAGGCATAATTGCCTCCTTCCTATTTTGAGGATGCGATCAAAGCTTGGTTGAGGTCGGCGATCAGGTCGTTTACATCCTCGATACCTACCGAAAGCCTGATAAGTTCAGGGCGAATGCCTGATGCTAACATCTGCTCCTCGGTGAGCTGTGAATGCGTGGTGCTCGCCGGGTGCGTAACCAAGGAACGCACATCCGACACATTTGCAACGAGTGTGAAGAGCTCAAGGGCATCGATAAACTTGCGCCCGGTTTCAACGCCGCCCTTTATGCCGAAGGTGAATATACCACCAACTCCGCCATTAAAGTATTTCTTTGCGCGTTCGTTATAACGGTCGCCTTCCAGGCCGGGGAAGCTTACCCACTCAACGCATTCATGCGTTAAAAGATGCTCCGCGATCTTTTGTGCATTCTCGCAGTGCTTATTCATGCGAAGGCTGAGCGTTTGTATTCCCTGCTGGATGAGGAACGCACTAAACGGAGACAAGCAAGCGCCCGTATCGCGAAGGAATCCTGCACGAAGCTTTGCCAAGTATCCCTGCTCGCCCAAATCGGCATAAACAAGGCCGTGGTACGCTTCGTCGGGCTCGTTGAACTCCTTGAATCTCGGGTTGCCTGCGAAGGAGAATGTGCCAAGATCGGTTACGCTTCCGCCCATCGCGTTGCCATGTCCGCACATATACTTTGTGAGCGAATGTACGATAAAGTCGATCCCAAGTTCCTTACAATCGATAAGGTATGGCGTGCCAAAGGTGTTATCCGCTATAACGGGCAAGCCGTTTTCACGTGCGATTGCCACGATTTCTTCTATCTCGGGGATATTTGCATTGGGGTTGCCGAGTGTCTCGAAATAAATGCATCTTGTTTTAGGATTGATAGCGGCTTTAAGTCCTTCCATATCCTCGGGATCAATCGAATGTGCCTTAATGCCGTAACGCTGTTCGAATCTTTGGAACAATAGCGTATTCGTGCCGCCGTAGATGGTTGACAATGCGATAACTTCGCTTCCGCATTCCGCCAAGTTCTGAATCGCCGCAATAATCGCCGCCATTCCGGATGCAAAGCAAACCGTTCCCACACCTTTTTCGAGTGCCGCAATGCGACCTTCGAGTGCGGCAACCGTTGGGTTACCGATGCGCGAATATATACTTCCCGGCTTTTTTAGGTCAAACTGCAATGCCGCATCCTGCGCATCATCAAAGACATACGCGTTCGTGGCGTAGATGGGAACAACATGCGCACCTGTGGTTTTTTCTGCCTCGTATCCGGCATGAACCTGTAATGTTTCAAAGGAATAGCTTTTCATAGTTTACCTCCTAAATAATCTTATGTCTTTTTTCCAAATAAAAAACCCCGC
>CAYJPI010000040.1:0-10711 GCA_964372005.1 uncultured Oscillospiraceae bacterium
TCCTCGTTTATATCTTTTTCGCCGAAGAAAACCCGGCATGAGTATCCCATTTTTTCTGCAATATCCACGGCTTGCATACAAACCGCAGAAGCATTCTTCTTTTGAAGATTTGTAACAAACACAACGCGCGGATTCTCCATGCGTATACCCTCATACTATCTGAAAATTATCGTTGCGGCCGATTCCGCAACATGCATATTCAACCGGATATGCTATATTATACACGCGCATTTCCTATTTATCAAGCTGTTTTCGGTCATTTTTTCACATGAATATTCATTTGCCATGAAAGTATGTGCATTTTCCAACGAAATGTAACAGGACTAAAACAGCATCACTGATGGTGTTAACGCGCCCGATTTGGGCATTTAACGGTTCAATTAATATATTTATATCTATTAAGAATCCTCTGTTATGGTACGTAATGCATCGCTTGCCTCCCCGGCAATTCTTTGCGCCCATTGTTCATCTTCGGGGCATTGCTCGGGTGCATCAGCTGTTTTTTTGAGCATAACAAGAAACTCTATATTACCCTTCGGCCCTTTTATGGGTGAAAATGTAAGTTCCTCGATTGAAAAACCTATGCTCCTTGCAAAGCCTAGTGTATTTTTAATTACCTCTTGATGTATCTTCACATCCCTCACAACGCCATTTTTTCCAACTTGACCTCTGCCGGCCTCAAATTGTGGTTTTATCAGCGCAAGCACGATCCCATCATCCTTTAAACATGCATGGATGGGTGGCAGTATAATCTTCAGTGATATGAAGGAAACGTCTACCGATGCAAAATCAAGTTCCGTTTCAAACCATGAGGGCTCCATGTTACGCGCATTTGTTCTTTCCATCACAACAACCCGAGGGTCGTTGCGAAGCTTCCAATCGAGCTGGCCATATCCCACATCGATGGCATATACCTTGGTTGCTCCGTTTTGGAGCATGCAATCCGTAAAGCCTCCCGTCGATGATCCGACATCAGCGCCAACGCATCCTTCAAGCTTCAACTCGAATTCGTCTATTGCCTTTTTTAGTTTCAACCCTCCTCGGCTAACAAATGGTATGGGATTGGCTTTAAGTTCCACTTTCGATTCGTCTTTTACCTCGGCCGCCGGCTTTGTCACGGGAAAACCATCGACGAGCACCTCCCCCGCCATTATAAAAGCACGCGCTTTTTCTCTGCTTGGCGCGAGCCCCATCTCGGCAACCTTAACATCCAATCTCATTTTATCTCCTCCAAAAGCGCACGAAGTTTGCGCTCGATTCCTTCTTCATCCATGCCGCAAATATGTGTTTGTTCATCTACTGCGGCTTGTGTTATCGGGGTATCTCCTACCCCAAGCGAATAAACGGTGCAGCTTCCCGATAGTAATGCAGCTATTCGCATCCCAAAGCCTCCGCTCAAAATACCATCCTCTATCGTGAGCACAGAGTGAGCCTCTCTTTTTATGCGCGCAAGCATCTCTTCATCGAAAGGTTTGATAAATCGCACATTCACAAGCCCTACGTTCAATCTCTCAGCCACCGATTTTGCGATACCGACCATACGCCCGGATGCAAGCACAGTTATTTTTGTGATGGGAGAAATCTCATCCCACTTTCCGAAATCCACAGGATTTCCAATCGGTGCATCGGGCAAGTTATAACGCGAATAGCGAATTGCCGCAGGTTCGTTTCTGCTTAGTGCGATGGAAAGCATCTGTATCATTTCAGCCTTAGTTGCCGGCGAGTATATCTTCATCTCCGGTAATGTGGACAAATAGGCTATGTCGTACACGCCTTGATGCGTCTCTCCGTCCTCTCCGACGAGTCCGGCTCTGTCAACCAGAAACACTACAGGCAACTTTTGCAAGCAAACATCGTGGAACAATTGGTCGTATGCGCGCTGTAAAAACGATGAGTAAATCGCAACCACGGGGCGAAGCCCTCCGGCCGCCATACCGGCCGCCATCGTTACAGCATGCTCCTCTGCGATGCCCACATCGAAAAAGCGGTTTGGATGGCTATCCCTGAACGCATTAAGTCCCGTCCCCGTGGGCATGGCCGCACATACGGCTACAATGCGTTCATCATTTTTCGCAAGCTCACTAAGATGTTCACCCATGGTTGCACTGTTTCCCTTTGACGGCGGCGAGGATGTGCCCGTTTCGGGATCAAACTTGCCAACTCCATGGAATTTTTCCGGGTTATTTTCTGCATACGAATAGCCTTTTCCCTTTTTCGTGACGGCGTGTATGATAACCGGCCTGTTCATTCGTTTTGCGTTGTCAAATATACGTATGAGCGCAAATACATCATTCCCGTCGATAGGGCCTAAGTAGGTAAATCCCATCCCTTCAAACATTACATCGGGAAGGAGGAAATACTTTATGCGATTTTTAAGCCTTTCCATGTGGCGGAACATCCACTTGCCGAGCTTGCTCGTATCAAGCAATCGCGCTAACGAGCGTTTGAAACCCTGGTACTTGAAGCTCGAGCGCATGTTGTTCAAGTATCTATCCATCGCACCAACATTTTTTGATATCGACATCTCATTGTCGTTTAAAACAACGATAAGTGGAAGCCTGCTTGAGCCCGCATCATTAAGCGCTTCGAACGCCATTCCACCCGTGAGCGATCCATCTCCTATCACGGCTACTACACTACCTTTATCGCCCTGTAGCTCCCTCGCACGTGCAAGCCCGAGGGCGGCGGACACTGATGTTGACGCATGGCCTGCATCAAACGCATCATGTATGCTTTCCTCGCGCTTCAAAAAGCCGCTTATTCCGCCCGATTGGCGTAGCGTATGAAATTCTTTTTTTCGTCCTGTAAGTATCTTGTGGGCATAGGCTTGGTGCCCAACATCAAAAACGATATGTTCATTTTCTTCCGTGAAAACTCGATGAAGCGCCATGATAATTTCAACCGCGCCGAGGCTGCTCGCCAAATGCCCTCCGGTTTTACTAACGGCTTCAATCATAAATTCGCGTATTTCCGTTGCGAGCGCGGGTAAATTTTCATTGCTTACCGAGCGAAAGTCATCAAGGGAGTCGATGGAAGACAAAATGCTACCGATTTTATCCATCACTTCTTCCTTCCCTTCTTCTCCTTGCCTTCCTTTTTCTCATCTTTTGAAAAGACGGAAAGTATTTTCCCCGCCGTAAAAACGATGGCATGGCTTTTTTTCATTCCTAGTTTTTTCCCAAGCGCCTTACCGCCCACCGTGAGGGCCGCTATGGTGCTGGATACCACTATAGTCAATATAAATTCATTGAGCGATTGGTTGTTCATAAGCAATTCTGCGCTTACCATGGCACCCATCGCACCCGATACGATGCCGCAAATATCGCCTACAACATCGTTACAGATGTTTGATACAACTCCCGCCGCCTGCACAAGCTTTATTGCTTGGCGAGCACCCGGTATCTTCTTTGATGCCATAGATGTATATGCCGTCACACTCTCGCATGTAACCGCTATCCCTATCATATCGAAGAGTATGCCTACAAGTATTATCAGAAACAACACCAAAAGCGCCACCGGAAAAGAAGCGCCCTGCAAAGATGTTCTACTGATGAAATTGAAGATTAACGACAGCATAAAAGTCATTATAAATACTTTTATCGGCCAATAATCACGTTTTTTTTGTTTGCCTTTATTAGGCGTGCTATCCACGCTTTATACCCATCCCTTTCATGCGGTAATACTACAAAATGCGGTGGTGGCATACTGAGTAGACTTTGCGGCTTAGGTCCAGTAGGATTTCCCCATCGTCCACTCCCCGTCGCCGATAGGAGCGGTTTCCCATTATGCACGATGCCATATATGTCACCATATACGGGACTGGATTACCACTTAGGCCACACCGTAATCCCCAATATGCCCGAAAAACAACAGTCTAGGAGCTTTCCTCAACAGCTCTGCTGCCACCTATCCTCTTTTGCAGCGAGGGTTTCAACGGGCAATCGCGATTCATCATTTGGCCAAATGATGAAAGGCGTGTTCCGCATATCCACCGCCGCCACGCAAGGCAGGCTACACTGTACACAGGTATTACCCGCATACAGGTTTAATCCGAAGGAGTAATCGCGCTAAAGGCAACCACCCTTTTCGGTCTCCACGGAGGATGGGTCAACGCCCGCATGCCATTGCGGATCGCCCAGCCTCCTTAACTCCCAGCATCAACCCCCGACTGGGCGTCGAAAGCCGACACAAGGAACTTCATCGATGTGCCCTTTAACGGATTTTTAGGCCCGCTTTCAGCGACAACATCACTGACTAGAATACTGCACCACCGGCAAAGAGTATAACATAAAAAAACAATATTATCAAGCCGATCACATTGTATTTCTTATTATTCTACTTTTGTTTTGCAATTGCTTCAATATTTTGCTATGTTTGCTCAATCATATTCTCTCGCCATAGAAAGAAGCATTCCAAGCGACTTTTGTTCGCCCTCGAGGACATATTCCATATAGGGTAATAGATGTGTAAGTATCTCTTCACGTACATAAATCGGCAGTACAACTTTTTGCATATCCTCCATATTCACATTGAGTATGCGCCGCATCGCCTCGAGTGATATCGGCTTAATTTCCTTTTCGTAGAACCCGCAATTCGAACAAAGCACCCCTCCTGCTTTGGGAGAGAAATGCAGTTTTTTCTCTTTTCTTACATCTTTTGCACAATGGCCGCATTTAACTATCATCGGCTCGTAACCGATGTAGGATAGCCCTTTTAGAAGTGTCGCGATAAGCACATCAACAGGATGGCTTTCACCATAGGCAAGGAAACTCAAACCATGATAGATGAGTGTGAAAAGTTCCTCATTGGCTTCGCTCTTTTGCACGCTCTTGTTCGCAAGCGTGAGCATAGTTGATGCGGCGGTTAAGCGCTCAACATCCTCCCTTAGCGGAAGGAAACTCTCCAACACGTCCGCATTATCTACGATGTACCGGTCTTGCGGAGATTTGTACAAGTGAAATTCGGCAAAAATAAGCGTTTGGGATGCAAGAAGAAGGGGGCTTTTCGTGCGCCTGCAACCGCGTGCTCGCGCATCGATCCGCCCCTCTTCCCTAGAAAATATGGTGAGCATGCGGTCATTATCCTTATAATTTACCGCCCTCGTCACTATTCCGGTTACCGTAAGGTATGACATTGTTTCCCTCGCTTCCGAGGCGATGTTTAACCGCACAATACATCAAGTACTCGCCAACCGCACCCGTTTTCGTGAATTGATTCCATAACTGTCTTGTTTCTTTTTCGTGCATATTTTTCTCCTCAGATATGAATAGATTGTGATAACACTATTATGCCCACCGTCTACTCCATGCATGAGAAGAAATTATTGGTTACTCAAAGCCAAGTTCACGCATTGTGGAAGCCGAATTTCGCCAATCTTCCTTAACTTTTACCCAAAGCTGAAGGTTAACCCTCAGTCCAAGCATCCATTCGATATCTATGCGCGCGGTTTGCCCTATTTTCTTTAGCATGCTACCCTGCTTACCAATTATCATGCCTTTATGGCTGGCTCTCTCGCAATATATCGTCGCCCAAATATCCATGAAATCGCCCGTTTCGCGCTTTTCCATTTTATCCATAGAAACGCCAATTCCGTGCGGTATTTCCTCCCTTAGAAATTGCAAGGTTTTCTCCCTTATCATCTCCGCGCACACCACGCGCTCGGGCTGATCCGTCACCATATCATCGGGGAAGTACTGTGGCCCTTCAACGAGGTATTCGGTAAGTAGCTTTTCAAGCGCACTCACGCCGTCTCCTTCAAGCGCACTGGTGGACACTATATGGTCGAAGCAGTTTTCGTACTTCAAGAAGGCGCGCACTTCGTCCATGCGATCCATGCTCGTCGCATCCGCCTTGTTAATTACGCCTATCTTCGGGGCTTTCGCCTTCTTTACGCGCACAAGCAGTTCCTTGTCGCGCTCGCGCATTCCATGTATGGGGTCGATCAAGAACAGTATCGCCTCTACCTCATTCAGAGCATCAAATGCGATGTTTTGCATGTACTCGCCAAGCCTATTCTTTGGCGATGCAACGCCGGGCGTATCCATAAACACCATCTGATAATCTGCACGCGTAAGCACACCCGTTATTTTATTGCGTGTGGTCTGGGGGCTGCTCGATACAATCGCTATTTTTTGCCCCACCAATTTGTTTAGCAGCGTGGACTTGCCCACATTAGGGCAACCTATTATCGAAATGAATCCGCTTTTGAATGTCATCTTATTACTCCTTTAAGTTGTTGGGTGTAAATGCATTCGGGAGCAATTGCTCTAGCGTGTACACCTCGTATTGACCCGTACGATTGGCGCAAATGATGGGCATAGATGGGCTACAAAACTCAGCGAGCACCTGCCTGCACACCCCGCATGGAGGAGTGCATATGTCACTGCTTGCAACCACGGCTAAGGCATCAAATTCGCGTTCGCCATCGTAAATGGCCTTGAACATAGCCGTTCTTTCTGCACAATTTGTGGGGCTATATGCGGCATTTTCAATGTTGCACCCAAGATAGTAAGCGCCCGTCGCGCCCTTCAAGCATGCCCCCACTCGGAAATTAGAGTATGGAACATATGCTCTTTCCATGGCGTCATTTGCCATCCTGAGCAGGTTCTTAATCTCAAAGTCATGAATGTCTCGGCTCATAATGCAATCCTTTCCATCACTGCACGCTGTTTTTCGCGCATTTCGGTCTCGTCCTCCTCGTTCATATGGTCATACCCAAGCAGATGAAGCATGCCGTGCACGGTTAAGAAACACAGCTCCCGCATAAGTGAATGTCCATATGTTTCAGCCTGCTCCTTTGCTCGCGGCAGGCAAATCATTATGTCACCTAAGAACCCGGGTGGGGCAATTAGCTCCTCGCCCTCCCACGCAGGAAAGCTAAGCACATCCGTCACGCTATCCTTATCCCTATAGTCGCGGTTTAGACGTTGTATTTCGTCCTCTGTCTCGATGCATATATTCGCATCGCCGCTACGACCCTCTATCTCGATCGTCGTTTTTGCGGCATTTTCAATCGCCGCAATATAGGTTTCGCATAATTCCCCGGTTTGATCCATTATGTCGATCATACTTGTTTACCATTCTTGCTTTGCCCGGGATACTTCACACGCTCATGCAAAATTCCCGAGAAGGTGCGCAAAAAGCTCTGCTCGATAGTTCCCACATCGCCGAAAGTAAGGGGGCTTGCCGAAAGCTGGTTATCGTCTATCTTGCCCTTTATAACCTTTTTCACCATCTCTTCAACCGCTTCACGATTCGTCTCCTTCAGCGAGCGAACCGCGGCTTCGCAGCTATCCGCCAAAAACACTATCGCGCTCTCCTTGGAGCTTGGCCGTGCTCCGGGGTAGCGGAAGAACTTCTGCATTACTTCTCGTTTCCCGTCCGACTCGCGAACCGCCTTATGATAGAAATACGCCGCCATGGTGTTGCCATGGTGTTCAAAGGCGATCTGCGCTATCGCACTCGGCAGACGGTGCTTGTTGATCAAAGTCACGCTATCCTTTTGATGCGCGATGATGATAGTTGCACTCTCTGCCGCAGGTAATGTGTCATGTATATTCTCACCCGTTTGATTCTCCGCAAAATATAGCGGCCGCCTTAGTTTGCCTACATCGTGATAATACGAACCTACACGCGCCAGTAGCGGATCCGCGCCCACCGCCTGAGCCGCATTTTCGGCGAGTGTCGCAACCATCATGCTGTGATGATATGTTCCAGGTGCTTCCGTCATAAGCTGGCGAAGAAGCGGCTGATCCGCGCTCGATAATTCGCTCAATCTCGCACTCGTCGCAACATCGAAAATGTTCTCCCAAAGGCTCAATGTTCCTACAACCAGCACACCCGTTATGGCATGTGATCCTACCGCCCATGCGGCATCGAGGAGTATTGTTCCAACTCCCTTGCCCACAACCGTATCGCATGCAATCACTACAAGCGCGCCCGCGATTCCTGCCGCACCACCCGCACCTATGATCGCGGTACGTTTTTTGTTGAACCTTAAAGCGAGAATCGCCACCTGTCCGGCCGCTAACATCGAAAGCATTGTCGATACCGCGGAGGTTCCAAGCACACTACTTCCCTTCCCTCCCAGCATCAAACCGAAGGATAGGGAAACGAGGATATTCGTTGCTATGGCAACCTTTTCATTTACCAATAGGTTCACTATCATAACCGCGAATAGCCCGAAGATAATGCGCGAATCGAGTGCACTGCCGAAGAAGGTCAAAAGTATGGCCAAGCAAACCGCCACGCCTACTATAACCATCTTTTTCCCGTTCACAAACACATCGGTGGCATAGACCGCTATATATGCGGCAAACAAGGCATAAAGCGCGAGCATGTAAAGGAAAACGCCGAAGCTCAATCTCAAGTCATCATTGTCTGCCCTTACAAGGCTCATCTGCCTTAGCAGCGCTATTTGCGCTTCGGTAATTGTGTCGCCCTCTTCAACTATGATGTCACCGCGATCTATCATGACGGGTTCAACCGCAAGCGCGGCATTTTCCCTTGCACGATTCGTCTCGGCTTGATTTACAACGAAAGTCGGCACGAGATAAGCATCGAATATTTTAACCCCTATATCATGCAAATTTTCATCTATACTCGTAGCGCGAATTTCCTGCTCATATGTGGCTTTGCGCGCCTCTATGGCATCCTCAGCCAGCCCCGCATTCAAAGATGTTGTAAGCTTGGGGAGCACTGCATCTTGCAAACGCAAAATTTCCGCATCGTCCGATGCAAGTAGTTCCCAGCCTTGTTCCGCACTCAGTGCTATCGGCAATGTTGATGTCAAGCTTCCAAGCTCGGCTGCAGAGAGCACATTTTGCCATTGCGATACGCTAAGCGTCCCGCTTGTCCCATATGGCAGCGACTCCGTTCTTGCGTCTTTCATGTTGTTTGCTTCATCACGCATCGCATCCAAATCATCGAAGAATGCGTTTGCCGCCTCGATGGTTTCGCTCGCAAGCTGTTCATCAAGCTCATACACTGTCTCGGCATTTCGCCTTGCGGACTCGCGTATCGCCTCCGTCGCTTGTGCGTCCTCTACGCTTTGCGTCGCTGCAATCTCCTGCGTGGCCACATCGCCGGCCGCAACATCGTAGCGTTTAGGAATAAGCACGGCGAGACAAGAAACATAGCTCGCCACAAACAATAAAACAATCATCAATATTGACAGTATCGCAACCGGACGCTTCACGCCTTCCTTTTGCTTGACCATTTCATCTTCCCTTTCGGCACGGGATTATCCGCGCTGCCGCCTTTCGTATGCTTTGTCGTACGCCTTGATTATCCTTTGTACCAGCTCATGGCGCACAACATCCTTATGCGTTAAGAAAATTTGCTTTATCCCTTCCACATCCTCAAGAACGGACAGGGCATGTACAAGGCCGCTCTTTCTTTCATGCGGTAGATCTATCTGTGTTACATCTCCCGTTACCACAACGCGCGAGCCTTCGCCAAAGCGCGTTAGAAACATCTTCATCTGCTCCATTGTGCAGTTTTGGGCTTCGTCGAGTATTATGTACGCATCGTTGAGCGTTCGTCCACGCATGTACGCAAGCGGCGCAACCTCAATTGCCCCTCTTTCGGTAAGGCTCTTATATGTTTCGCCACCGAGAAAGTCCTGCAATGCATCATAAAGCGGGCGCAGGTAAGGATCAACCTTTGTTTGCAAATCACCCGGCAAAAACCCGAGCTTCTCCCCCGCCTCGACTGCGGGACGAGTAAGAATAATGCGATCTACCTCTTTATTTTTGAATGCGAGCACGGCCATCGCCACCGCGAGATAGGTTTTACCCGTCCCCGCAGGGCCAACGCCGAACACGAGATTATATTCCTTTAATGCCTGCACATATTTTTTTTGACCAAGCGTCTTGCATTTTATCTGCCGTCCTTTATTGGTTATGGCCACCACATCGCCCATTATCTGTTCGATAAGGTCCGCGTTGCCTTCTTTTGCAAGGTCAACCGCATAGCGTATGCGACTTCGATTTATGCTATCGCCCTTTCGAAGCATAGCAAGGAGCTTAGTTAGCACACAAACGCAAAGATCAACCTTCTCACGTTCGCCGTCAACCTTGATGCAATCACCCGATGCACGAATAACCGCGCCCGTCTCTTCCTCCAATATGCCGAGGTTTTCATCAAACACGCCAAATAAGCGTATCATCTCGTCCATGGATTCCACGGGAAGAAGCGCCTGTGTTCTTTCGCTCTGTTCACCTGTGGGTTCCCCCATGTGTTCACCTGTTTGTTCGATTAGTTCTTCACCTATACGATTATCTTCCAATGTTGTATTCCTTTCGTATAAATCATTCTTGCTCCTGCAATTGTACAATTTGATGCACAGGAGCCCGCTCTATTCCTATTTGTTCAAGCGCTTCCACGCTAACCGTGCTTTCCACTCGCCCATCGGCGTGTATGTCCGTCCATGTATCCACATTTAATAGCATTGCATCGAACGATAGCTCCTGCATAGCGTTAATTTGGGCAAAAAATGCCGTCTCGGACAGTACGGTTTCAAGTGTTTTTTCTTGTTCTTCCCATGTTTGCTCGCACCAAACACCCGTTACTACCTCAACCGGTGGGAATATCCCCGTAAGGGTTTGCTTGCCATCTGGGCGAACAGAACCGTTTTCAAATGGATTTTCACTTTCTGTGATAAGCATACCTGCCACATACAGCGCTTTATACTCGGCCTCGTTTCCGCTAT
>CAYJPI010000041.1:0-10172 GCA_964372005.1 uncultured Oscillospiraceae bacterium
GCAAAACTGTTCCCGGGCTAATGTAGTCTACTACCCAATCGCTCGACACATCAACCGAGAATGAGCTGTTTTGGAGTGCATCGCTTAGGTCAACCAAGCTTGCAACATCCTGCGCGAGATCCAGTGTGAAGTTTCCGTACTGGCTTGTGGTAATTAGGAACTGCCCCGTGTAGCCGCCGCCTGCCGCCGCTGTCGGCTTTACGGTAACCTGCTCTACTTGTCCGCTTGCGTCGTTCAAGTACCAAGTGCCCTTTTCATTAAGGTCGATCGTTGTGGGCGTGCTTGTGTTGTTCAATGCAGCTTCAAGGTCATCCGCAGCAATCGTACCATCTTCTGTGGCGGTTATGGTTATATCGGGAAGTACCGTTCCATTAACGCCTGTGAAAGTAAGGGTTGCGGTTCCACCGGTTGTTGATAGGTCGCCCAAGGCGCCTGCCGTAAATGTGGACGATGCAAGCACCATTCCACCTGCCATAAGATCGTAATTTCCACCGTTTTCTACGATGCTCAGCGTAAGTGCACCCGAGGTGGGAATTTCGCCTGCGCCGGGATTTTGTGCGGCAAATTCGAGCATTGCATCTATGTTTGCTTTGCTCCATCCTCCGCCGGCTATCGTCATTTCAAGTGCGCTTGAATCCATGAGATTACCGGGTGCAAACTGGTTACCCGTCAAATCCGCTTCCCAGCGTCCGTCGGGGTCCGGTTCAAAAGCGAAGGTAAAGTCCACACCTTCAAGTGCAGCCAAATCAGCGGTAATATTACCCTGATGAATTACTCCGCCCGGGGGTGCCATAATCGCCGCCGACTGCATCGTGCTCGCAACCACTTCATCAACCGCAAACTCTTCCACGGCCTCCTGTGTGGGCTGTGCCGTCATAACGTAGTTACCGTCCGCAGTAACGAGGTTACCCAGAAGGTCGGCATAGAAGTTGCCTGCACGCGTGTACATTGTTCCTTTGGACGTTTGAACCACAAAGTATCCATCACCGGAAATTGCAACGTCCATTCCGTTACCCGTGTACTGCGCGGCGCCCGGTGTATGTACGGTGCTGATGGAGTTTACCGCCACACCAAGACCGATCTGCTTGGGATTAACACCGCCCGTTGTGCCTGCTCCCGTGCCGGAAGCGGCCGCCGCGGAGCTTATGGTTTCACTGTATAGATCCTTAAATGTTACTACGCTCTTCTTGAAACCGACCGTGTTAACATTCGCTATGTTGTTACCTATAACATCCATCTTAGTTTGATGGGAACGCAAGCCCGTTACGCCTGCAAATAATGAACGCATCATAAGGCAATGTCCTCCAATTTATACGGTTTCGGCGGAAGTATCATCGCCGCCGGTATTATCTGCGTCTGTGCTGTCATCGGCGCCATCCGTTCCCTCAACGCCATCCACACCTTCTTCTTCCTCGCCCTCTTCACCTGTTGCGGGCGGTGCGGTATTAGTCGCTATCTTGCCCATCTCGGTGAGTATGCCTGCGAGTAGGTTTTCAATGGTTTGATCGGGTGCAACCTGCGTAACCTGGTCGGGTGCAACCGTTACTATGCTCTCGGTAGTGATATCGAGAACCTGCAAGTATTCAACTCCGCCGATCTTCGAAATTCCCACAACCTGCCCCATGATTGCCTGTGTATATGCATTTCCGTCACCGTCAACACCTTGTGCCGCCGCAACGTTCTTGCCCATGTAATCATAGGTCATCATGGATTTCATGTTTTCGTTCATGTTTTGCATCTGCTCGAGCGAGGAGAACTGCGCCATCTGCGCGATAAACTCGGTATCGCTCGTGGGTTCAAGCGGATCTTGGTTTGACATCTGCGCTACAAGAATCTGCATGAAAGCATCTTCACCGAGGTCATTGTTCGGCGTGCGCGTTGTTATGGTTTCATATACGCGCATCCCGCTCTCATTTATATTATCTATGGTTGACATACTAAGTTATCCTTTCTTCATGAGGGTTAGGCGGTGAACTCCACTCCATCTTCAAACATGGGATCGAGCGATAATCCATCCTGCGATAAGGTGTAAACCTCCTCGACATTTTCAGGAGCATTCGCGGATGTAAATCCACCTTGCTCTTCGCCACCCTGTCCGCCTCTAAATTGATGTCCCATAAAGTGTTCGTTCATGGGCGCATCGTAGATTACATCCATCTCCACAACCTGTATGCCTCTTGCACGAAGGTTTTCCTCCAGTTGCACAATCTCCGCCGTAACGAGCTGTTGTACTTCTTGGTTGCTTGTACGCACCTGCGCCTTCAATCCGTCCTCCGTCATAGTTAAACGGATAAGCAATCCTCCAAGCGTATCGGGCTTTAGTTGCAAAGATATTTCCTGCTTGCCCGTCATTACCGCGGTCTGTATCTGGTCGAATATGTTTTGTTGAAGAACCTCGCGAGCTCCGCTTGCATCTAGCACCGTAACCGCCCCCGACTCTACGTTAACCGGCAAATTATCTGTAGTTGCCATGATATTTTGCCCTGCATCGGTTTGGTTTGTGTTCGCCGTGCGCACGTCCTTCATAAGGGTGAAAAGTTGTTCGCCTTCGCTTCCCTTGCTCATGTTTTGGTCACCGGAATCCGTTCCGGCGTCCACGTTCTCAGTGATAAGTTGTTCGCCCACAACGCCTTCACCGGTTGCGGTTGAACTTAGGTTGTCAGCCAATATGGCTTCACCCTCGGGCTGTTGGTTGGCCATCGCCTGCATTGCGCTGAGTAGGGCCACCGTATCATCTGTCGTTTTCATGCCCATTTGAGCATCTTGCATCATGAACAGTGCGGAAAAATCCCCTGCGATAACTTGCATAGAAAGGTCGATCACGGGTACTTCTTCGCCTGTTTCGTCGGTCACTTCCGGCTTCTTGGCAGAACCCTCTTCTTGAACGTTCTTCCCTTCACCCTTTTCCATGTTCTTTGATGCTTCATCGGTCTTTGTTACATCACTTGCTTCATCGGTGTTCTTGGATTCGGGAGTTGTACTTTGCTTTTCACTCGTTCTATCAGAAACAACCGCGTTGTTGTCCTCTCGCTGTGCGGTTTGCATGCTGGTCTTGAAATCGGCGGTGCTTTGTGAAGTCGCTGTCCTGTTCTTCATCACATTCGTAACGATGGTTTCCACAGCACCTACAATATTCGTCGTGTTAATAGCCATATACTCCCTCCTTTCCATGTACTGGTGTGCGTGGTTTTTCATTCTCGGTTTACGATGCCTGCCTCATGCAGTACACCCCGATATGAATCCCCGGTCGCACATCGCATATCGGCTCGGCCTCCCTGCCTTGCCGGAAAACCCACTTTTCGTGGGCGATGCGCTTTATTGGCTACCTGCCGCCGCTTCACTTAGCAGTAGCAGTGCCTCGGTCATCCTGCGCTGGCCTTCGGGTGTCATCTCATCGATGATGCCGGCCGCATCCTTCGCATCGAGCGTTGCAAGCACTCGTGCCGCTTCCATTGTATCTTGCATCGTTTCAAGCGTGGTAGCCGCGCCTGCGGTGTCCATCTCCCTTATAACGTCCACAACTTCGTTAAAAGCAATTATGCCTGCTTCAAACTCGTATGAGTTGATTGATAATTCCTGCTCTTCGGCCGCAAGTTCCTCTTGTAATGCGAGGAGCCTTGCATTCTCGGTTGTCTGCTCCTCCTGCACTGCGGCTTGCTCGGTTGCGGTTGCTTCAAGCTCGGCCGCGCGTGCATCAAGCTCTGCCGCTCTATCGGATAACGCCTGCATTTGCTCGCGATATTGGTCGTCCACCGTTACAAAGTAGCCCACTATCGCCGTACGCAAGCCCAAATAGTCGTTCATATAACACACAACAAGCCCTGCGAGCGCGCCCACAAAGAGCAACACCACTATGAGCGTTATGATGAGTTTAAGCGCTTTTTTTCGCTTTACGCCGGGATCAAGCACCTGCGCCTTATTATTCTTTTTTCCCGCCTTAGGAGCTTTAGCGAGCTTACCCGCATTCGCTCTTTTTGCAGGCACTTTCCTTGCCTCCAAGCACTACACCGCCTTTTCGTGAATTGAAAAGCCTATGAACGCATCGATTTCCTTTGCGCTCTCTTCCGATACTTCTTTTTGATATGCCGCATACTGTTCCTTCTTCATCTCTTCGAGTGCCTTGATCTCGTGATGCAGCTTAACGAGCAAAGCGGAAAGCTTTTCCTTTTGTTCGAGTTTCGCCTCTATTTGCAATTCTATTTCGTCAATACGTTCGTGTATGTAGCGGAAAAAATCCTGATACATGCACAGCGTCCTCGCAGTTGCGCCCTTCTTGCAGTCCGCATGGAAGGCGGCCTGTTCTCGCCCCAGCGTCTCATTTTGCCGGTGTTTCTCATTTTCGAGCATTTCTATCTCTCTATCGAGGGATGCCATCTCCTTTTTGAGTCGATCGAAATCCTTCTGCTTAATGTCGAGATATCTCTCGTTTGTAAACACGAACTTGCGCATGATTCGCTCCTTTGCCGCTACGTAGGTAAGTTATCTCTTTTGCATCTTCTCGACATTGCGCATTTTTTCCACAACCGAGCTTAGCGTGTCAGCATCATCCGTCCCTTGCTTTAGCAAAGCGTCGATGGGATCGCGCAGGCGTATCGCCGCGTCGATGGATGGATTACTCCCGGGCTTATATGCCCCGATGCTTATAAGATCCTGCGCTTCAAGATATGTCGCCATGTGGTTTCGTATGTTGGACGCCATATCACCGTGTTCTGCCGGCACGATTTCCTTCATCAATCGGCTCACGCTTTGCAATACATCTATCGGGGGATAATGGTTGGCGTTAGCAAGCTTTCTTGAAAGAACCATATGCCCGTCAAGTATTCCGCGCACCGTGTCTGCGATGGGCTCGTTCATGTCATCGCCCTCAACCAGTACGGTGTATATCGCGGTGATGGATCCCTTGTCGCTCGTGCCCGTGCGCTCAAGAAGGCGCGGTAGCATCGAGAAAACCGACGGGGTAAACCCTCGCGACACGGGCGGTTCGCCTACCGCCATGCCTATCTCACGCTGTGCCATTGCAAATCGCGTGAGCGAGTCCATCAAGAGTAGTACCTTATAACCACGATCACGGAAATATTCCGCAATCGATGTGCCAACCATAGCGGATTTTAACCTGAGAAGGGCGGGCTGGTCGCTCGTCGCTACAACGAGTATGCTCTTCTTTAGCCCCTCTTCCTTTAGGTCGCGCTCGATGAAATCCTTCACCTCGCGGCCACGCTCACCAACGAGCACTATAACATTTACATCCGCGTCCGCATTCCTTGCAATCATGCCAAGGAGCGTGCTTTTTCCTACGCCCGAGCCCGCGAATATGCCCATGCGCTGTCCCACCCCGATGGTGAGAAATCCGTCTATCGCCCGCACGCCCATGGGTAACGGGTCATGTATCCGCGCACGCTTTAACGGCGATGGCGGGTCGTTATCAAGTGGATAGTATGTATCGGGAACAATCGGTTCCCCATCATCTATCGGATTTCCTAAGGCCCCTAAAACGCGTCCCTTGAGTTTTTCACTCACGCCAACCTGCAATCTCGATCCTGTGGAAATTATGCGGTCTCCCGGGGCAACACCTGCAATCGATCCAAGCGGCATAAGGAGAACTTTGTCCCCCCTAAAGCCTTCCACCTCGGCAAGCACCGCTTTATCCGAGCGAGAATGTTGTATCTTGCACACATCGCCGATGCTTACGCTCGGCCCATTGGCTTCCACCGTCAACCCGACAATCTCGGAAATCACGCCGCCATACTCCAGGCTGTCAACCCGTCCGGCGCGCGCTTTTATTCCGGAAAAATACGCATTTGCGCGAGATGCATCCGCCGTCATACGCCTTGTTCCCCCTCTGCGCCTTGGAGTGCGCTCTTCATGTGCGCCATCTGTACATCTACGCCTGCACGCACGCTTCCTGCACTACTTTTAACCAAGCACTCGGTTTCGCTCAGTGTATCATCCACTAGGATGTTTACATCACGCTCCGATAGTCCGCGAAGGTAACCTTCGCTGTTCTTGGAAAGGGATATATATCTGCCTTTTGGCAGGTGTAACTCAAGCTTCTTTGCGCTAAACAATTTATCAAGCGCATTTTGTACCATCGAAATATATGCAACGTCATCCGCATCGAGAGTGTGGTGTAGTATGCTCTCGGCGATGGCAAGCGCAGTATCTAAGAATTCAGGGAAGAGTGCATCGTACAACGCAACTTGCGATTTTTGAAACGCCGCGGCCGCCATGTGTACCGTGTCCCACTGCTTGGCCTTCTCTTCTTCCATCTCCATGCGGCATTCTTCTCTTATGTCGCGCTCGGCATGCAGTTTTATAACCGCAGCTTCGCCCTCTGCCTCCGCTATCATTTTGTTGACGGACTCTGTGGCTTCGCGAATCATCTGCTCGCATTGCTCGCGGGCTTCCGATAGCATGCGTTTTGCTTCACAATCCGCTTTGCCGATGGTATCCTCGGCGATAGCATTTACAATATGCTCCGGTGCACCGGATGATTTGTCGTCCATCGAGGCGCGGCGGTTGCCCTGCTCGATGGTTTTTTTCATCATTTCCTCGTAGGAAGGCAACATAACCTTTTCTTTATACGATGAGCTCATCATCACGCCCTCCACGCGCCACATCGATTAGGCCGGCATCCTCAAGACGCCGCACGATGTTGACGATGTTCTGCTGCGCATTCTCCACGTCTCTGACGCGTACAGGTCCCATAAAGCGCATGTTTTCCGCGATTGTTTCCGCCAAACGCTTGGAGATATTCTTGAATATTTTTTGATTGATGCCCTCGGATGCGTTTTTGAGCGCAATCGTGAGCACATCGTTGTCCACCTCTTTGAGTATCTTTTGCATAGCAACATCGGTAAGCTTTGTGAGATCTTCGAACACGAATAGTCGGTCGTGAATCTCATTTGCAAGCTTGGGATCATCCTTTTCTATTACGCTTAGGATGTAGCTTTCCGTTCCGCGGTCAACCGAGTTTAGTATCTCAACAATAGCATCTACGCCACCGATGGTCGCCTCGGACATGTAGCCGATTGAGCTGAACTTGCTTTCAAGCACGCGTTCCGCTTCGCGGATATAATCAGGGGATACAATGCCCATGCGCGCGATACGCTTAACTACTTCCGCCTGTAGCGTTTGCGGCAATGAACCGAGTATCATGCCCGATCGTCTTGAATCAAGATAGGATAAAACAAGCGCGATGGTTTGCGGGTGCTCATTTTGTATGAAGTTAAACACCTGCATACTGTCCGCTCTTCTTACAAAATCGAACGGGCGCACCTGCAATGATGATGTGAGTTTGGCAAGCAATGCATCCGCGCTTTCCATACCCATCGCTTCAACAAGAACAGCACGCGCATAATCCATGCCACCCTCGGTAATGTACTTTTGCGCGAGGGTTATCTCATAAAACTCGTCTATAACTTGGTCGCTTACCTCGCTATCAAACCTATCAAGGTTCGTTATCGCAAGGGTCAACTGCTCTATGTCATCTTCCTGAAGATGTTTGTAAATCTTAGAGGAAAATTCTTTTCCGAGCGCAACCATTAATATCGCCGCTTTTTGCTTAGGTGCTAAATCCAATGCCATATCTCAATACACCCCTTTCCCTACATGAAGGAATCATCCGACAGCCAGTTGCGTAATAGGTTTGCAACGGAATCCGGATTTTCTTCCGCGAGTTCTTGAATCTTGCGCAGACGTTCCTTCGATGGAGTCTCGGGTATCTCTTCGCCTTCCGCGCCGCCGGCATCGAGCTTGTTCCTGACATTTTCCTCTTCTGCCATTGCGGTGAGGGTTGCAACATTTTGCGCATTCTCTTGCTCAAGCCTTGCAAGCTCTTCGTCAAACTTCTTCTTACTGCGCTTGTTGGAGATAATGCCGAGTATTACAAGCGCTATGAGCAGGAGCGCGAGTGCACCGATAATTATGTAGAACATCATATTATCGTTCGCCGCAGCCTCTGCAGCGGCAGCTTCGGCGGCCAAGAGCTCTTCGTTCTCAGCAAGCCATGCCGCGTAGTCTTCGTTAACTTTGAAGGGTGTGCGCATGATCGATACATACTGCGGATCGATTCCAATTGCATTAGAAATCAATGTCGTTACATTGGGAAGTTCTGCCTCCCACGCTTCATCCGCATCGAGCATTATGGAAACGCTTACCGCCGTAACTTCGCCTTGCTCTTCTTCTATTAATTCATGCACTTCATTGAGTTCTGCATTTATAGTCTGTGTATATGCGTATGCGGGGGCTTCCTCGCCATCAAGAGTTTCGGGGTAGAAGGGAGCCGCGCCATTTGAATCAAAGCCTACTGCGCCCCCCGACATCGACTCCGCGCCTGCGCGCTGTGCCGATTGTTGCAAGCCTACTATAATACCCATGTTGTCTGCATCGCCGGGGGGAGTGTATGTTACGCTGGTGGAGCTTACTTTATCAAAGTCAAGTTCCACATTCGCCGATACCGTTACATTGGCCGCGCCGAAAACGGGCGTAAGAAGCGCATATACCTGTTCCTTGATAAGTTCTTGATGCTCTTGCTTGAGTGCCAAACGCGCGTCCATATCGCTGCCGGATTCTCCCGAGATATCCCCCTGCATACGATATACGCGCATGTTATTATCCGCAATTGTAATATTCTCGGCCAGCAATCCCGGCACAGATGTCATCACCGTTGAACGGATTGCATCCGCTTCACTGTCGCTTAGAGTTTCATTGGGTTCAAGTGTTAAAAGTACGCTCGCCTGAGCGGGTAGTTCATTTCCCGATAGAGCGAATTGGCTTTGCTGTGCATAGGATATCATGACGCTAGCCGTCTCGATCTTGTCCATCTGGCTTATAATGTATGAAAGTCTCTGTTCATCCGCAAAACCCTCAAACACCATCTTATCTTGGTCCGTCACACCCATGCCCGATGCGTACTGTGTGTACATATCATAGGTAGCCGTGTCCGACATGGGGAAGCCCTCTTGTTGCATTGACAAAAGCACCTGTGAGCGCGATCCAGACGGCACATTTATTGTGACGCTCGATACGCCTTCTACTTGATAGTCAACTCCCAAGTCCCCCAATATTTTAGTTGCTTCCGCGGCTTCATCGGGTGAGAGCCCCGTTTGCAACACTTCATAATCGGTCTGCGTGGACGACACGAGCAGAAATGCTACGACCACAAGCAGTACTGCCGCAACCGTAGGAATAAGTATTTTAAGCGGCGTGGACAATCCACCCCACGCCGTCTTTGCTTTTTGTGTCATCCCTTTGTTTTTCTCCATATATCATTCGCTCCCGTAAAAAAATCGGTCCACGAGGTTTCAACCGTTATCACACTGCCAAACCATAGCAGGTAAGTAATCTCCGTCTACATAGCCGATGCTAAATATCTATTCAGTTCCTTGAAACGTAAAACAGCACTCAACCTTTGCCATCACCGCTATAACGGCAAACACGGAGTGCGGGCTACGCCCATCTTAATCGAAAAAATGCATATCCCTTGTATACAAATTTTGAATAATATATAGTACGCGCATTTCTTCTTATATTCATTATACGTATAGCACGGTGAAAATGCAACGACATTTTGACAATAGTTTCGATTCGATTCGTTTTTTTTTAATATTCGTTCCACAATTTCGAGTATTGTGCATATTTTTGTAAAATACTATTTACAAATTTTATGCATACGGGATGATGTTTGGGTATATTTATGCAAAAAAGACATGCGTTCCTCTGCCGGTCACGCATGTCTTTTACATAGATTTAATTTAACGTCTCCAGAGATGTCCACCTAGATATATGTATTTTCCCTCCGGCTATTTTGTTTTATGTTTTATTTCCATCAGCTTTTTTCTATCCGGGTTCAGCGTTCTTTCTCATGCGCTCCGATATATACGCACAGGCCTTCGGCGTGCAAGCTCCTTCATCCATGTTGCGGCGCTTTGCCAAATAGAATTTGTCCTCGACCGGGACGACATCCCCCACGCGCAACAGCGATTCAAAGTTATCACGCGCAAAGATGTGTTCGAAAAAGTCAATCTTGAGATCCTTTAATGTAACGGCGGTGCTCACACTTACCGCATCCGCCTGCAAGAAGCGTTTGACGATGTAGTGATAGTCAGCGATTGCATTTTTTGTTCCTACACAGCACATAATACTACCTCCCGTAGCTTAACAGAGTATAATTA
>CAYJPI010000041.1:10230-10652 GCA_964372005.1 uncultured Oscillospiraceae bacterium
CAACGTTTGTGAGCTATCGGTGAACATTTTCTTATTTCTTGGTTTTGATATCATAACAACATGTATACTTACCGCTACCCCAATTGATGGCAGTACAACAAACGCCCATACTTCCTTAATCAGTATCATCGATAGGATGAGCATCGCCCAAAGGTATACAAGCGTCCACACCAATGTTTTTTTCGGTAATCCCTCACATTTTTTATAGCTGTAATAATACTGTTTAACGAAGGGTATTCGCATCAACAATTCATTATTTTTTAGGCATCCGAGTGATAGGAGCACGAATGGTGTCGTCGGTAGCATCGGCACGAACAGTCCAATAAATCCGACAAACAAACAGCAGTATCCAACTATGTGCAGTATTTTCTTTTTCATATGCCCCCCTTTGTCGCCTATGTTATCATATCAAAGCAAGCGTG
>CAYJPI010000042.1:0-10585 GCA_964372005.1 uncultured Oscillospiraceae bacterium
AAGCCCCGTTTTCCTTTACAAAACCTTGATTTTTTCTTTGAATAGACATTCAAATGCGCCCTATCAAAATGTAAAATACTCGAATATTGTGGTATGCTACACATATTATGTTATTCTTGCGGAGGTTGGATTATGCTCATTCTCACCTTTTTAGTCTTTCTTTCTATTCCCCCTGTATATAGAAGAATAAGCAAACGCACCGCCGCAAGTTACCATTCTCGCGCGGTGCGTATTTTCTTCTCTATATGATGTTTTTATCCTAAATATTCCTTAACCTTCTCTTCGCCGCGCAAAACACGCAGTGCGCCTTCAGCCAAAGCTTTTAGTTCGTCCTCACCCGGATACACTTTCACGGGAGCTATCGTATCCACGCGATTTTTTATCGAGCCGGTGAAGCGCGTGCTGTACGCAAGGCCGCCTGTGAGCACAATGGCATCCGCCCTGCCCTCGAGTACCGCAAACATAGCGCCTATCTCCTTGCATACTTGGTACGCCATACTTTCAAGCACGAGTGTTGCAAAATCATCCCCTTCTTTTATGAGACGTTCGCAGGCCCGCAAATCATGCGTTCCTAAATATGCGCTCATGCCGCCTGCACGCGTAACCTTATCCATCATATCTTTTTCGGTGTAGACGCCCGAGAAGCACATCCGTATGATCGATCCTGCCGGTATCGCGCCCGTTCTTTCCGGTGTGAAGGGTCCCTCTCCCGACAAGCCGTCGTTTACATCAATAACTCTGCCGTATCGATGTGCACCCACGGTAATTCCGCCGCCCATATGTGCCACGATGAAGCGACAATCTTCATATGGCCGGCCTATATCCTTTGCACAGCGGCGAGCAACCGCCTTTTGGTTAAGCGCATGGAACACGCTCTTTCTTTCGATTCCGGGCATGCCGGAAAGTTTCGCGTAAGGATCCATTTCATCGACAACGACTGGATCAACCACGAAGGCCGGCACCGATATGCTCTTTGCCATCTCCGCCGCGATTATACCGCCAAGGCTCGAAGCATGGGAAGCCGCGCCGGAATTTTCCAAATCAAATATCATCTTATCATTAACTTCGTACACACCGCTGTCGATAGGCTCTACCAAGCCGCCGCGACCTACGATAGAGTCAAAATCCTTTATCTCGTAACCGCGTTTTGAAAGGAGATCAACTATGAGTGTGGCGCGCATCTCCTTTTGGTCGGCGATGCTCGCATACTTAGCAATTTCCGCCTTCGAATGCCTAACTACCTCTTCAAATACCATACAGTCGTTTTCAAATACACCGATCTTTGTCGATGTTGAACCGGGGTTGATAACTAAAAATCGATAGATCTTACTTTCCATTATGCGTGCACCTCCCTAACGCTTTGTCGTTTTTTCGATGGTTATAGCACCCGTGCGTGCGATATCAACTTCACATATTTCATTTAATTCGGCAACGAAAGCATCAAGCGTTTCGGGCGTATCGGTATAACTGTAAACCGCTTCCTCCGCCGTTTCGGACAGCTTTCTCACCTCATAGTCGTTCAATCGCACCTTGAGTTTTGGAATCGCACTTATGGGAACGCGCACCAGCAAGGATTCTTGACATACATGAGTTTCGGCATCAAAAGCGGTAACGCTTCTCACACATGCAAGGCGAGATATGCGGTGCACCACATCGGGCAAAGATGTGTCGAAACAGCCGAGCGCGAGCGTCATGCGCGAAAGATCGTTCACATCGTCAGGCTCCGAAACCGCAAGGCTTTTAATGCTCCAGCCCTCCCTTCGAATCTGTGCCGTGATTCGCGTAATAACGCCAAACTCACTGTCGACCATGATGGTTAAGATGTGCACATTGCGTGGTTTCATAGTAGGCATCTTCCTTTCTTCTGTTTTTATTAAATGTAGGACATTGCATGGTATTTTTTTACATGATTGTACACGTTTCGCCCTCGTTTAGGGGCTTTTATACCCTATACTATACTACAAAAATGTTCATTAGAAAAGAGCAAATCTGTATGTTTTTATTATTTTTCTGTTTTTTAATGAAAAGCTCAAAAAAAGTGGCCGTAATGGCCACTTTCTTGATGGGAAATTTCACGAGAGCATCACAAGGCGCCTCTTCGAGACACACTGCTCCGTTCAATGCCTATTCATATTAATCCGTGCGGCGTATCCTTATGACGATGTCCATGCCGCCATCCTCTGTGTCCGTCTTTTCAACGCTCGTGCTAACACCCGAGTCTTCAAGCTGTTTCGTTGCCGCCTCGATAGAGTTTAAAAACAGCCTGTAATCGCGAATGTATCGCACTATTTTTGGGCGCGGCACTGCGCCGTCCTGCTTCTCATCGTATAGTTTATTTAGGGTCTTATCCACCAGGCGCTCAGTATCCTTTACGGATAAACCCTTTTGCTTCACCTTATCCACGATGGAAAGCTGCAATGATTCATCGCGGATGCGAAGCAGTGTTCTTGCATGCCTCTCCGTCATTCTCGCTTGGGTCATTGCCTTTTTCACGTCGGGCGAGAGCCGCAATACCCTTAGCTTGTTTGCAATCGAGCTTTGAGATCTTCCCAATCGCTGGGCGAGCTCCTCCTGGGTAAGATTGAACGTTGAAATAAGCGTGGCATAGCACTCCGCTTCCTCAAGATAGTGGAGGTTTTCGCGCTGAAGATTCTCAACGAGCGCCATCATCGCACTGTCCTCTTCAAATACATCCTGCTGTACTAAGCAGGGGATTTCGCTCATTCCAAGTAGCTTGCATGCGCGCAAGCGTCTTTCGCCCGCTACCAACTCATAATGGCCATCCATCCTTCTTACCACGAGCGGTTGTATCAACCCCACCTGGCGTATGCTCTCCGATAATTCCTCAATCCCATCATCGTGGAAGGATTTTCGCGGCTGGCTGGGATTGGGGCGAATGTAATCCGCCGGGATTTCCATAAGTCTGCGTTTTTCCTCCTCTCTCAGGGTAACTTGAGGTTCTTGGACTGTTGCAACCTCTTCCATCGTCTTTGATGACTTAGTAAAAAAATCAAATACCGGCATATGGTTTCCTTTCCGCTTATGCACACAAGTTCACGAAAACAAAGATTCACAAAGCACACTGTTTCCTATCAATTACACATATATATGCCTTTTCCTGCACGCATTGCAATATACGTGCAAGTCCGACAAACTAATACAAAATCATAATGGATTGCGCGAAGGTTCCCCTGCCTTCCTCGGGTAGATCATCTTTGTAGGCTTGTTCTTCTTCGCGATGGCAAGCGAGCGCGTTCCGTAATCCATCTCATGCGTTACTATCGATACTTCACATGCAAGCACCTGTGCGGCGCGCTTGCTGTTTTCAATTTCCTCCGAAACCGTGGGACCCTTGTATGCGATGGCACATCCACCCGTTTTCACAAAGGGTACTGTAAGCTCAAGCAATACGGGTAGCGGTGCTATCGCGCGCGAAACGGTATAGTCGTAACGTTCGCGGTGCTCCTTATTCCTCGCCGCATCCTCAGCGCGAGAATGCACGCATTTTACATCAAGCGATAATTCATCCTTCACCGCCTCCAGGAATTTCACGCGCTTATTTAGGCTGTCGAGCAATGTCATGCGTATATCGGGGCGCGCCACGGCTATTACCATTCCGGGGAATCCTGCACCCGTCCCCACATCGATTACGGTAGCATTCTCCTTGATATGTTCAAGCGCCAGCAAACTGTCGAGGAAGTGTTTTTTTACAACATCCTCCATTTCGGTTATCGCCGTAAGATTCAAGCGCGTATTCCAATCCACGAGCATATCATAATATGTCGCAAGTTTTTCATGTTGCTCTTTTGTTAGCGATGGTATATGCTCCTCAAGTAGCATTTGCATTTCACTTTGCATGCTCTTCCTCCCTCGCTTTCATATATATTAGCAGTACGGCCACATCAGCAGGTGAAACGCCGGGTATCCTCGATGCTTGGCCGATGTTCTCTGGTTTTTTCATGTTAAGCTTCTGCCGCGCTTCGATGCGCAGCCCCGCGATCTCCATATAATCCACATCCATAGGGAGCTTGGTTGTTTCAAGCTCGCGGTGGCGTTTAACTTGGTCTCGCTGTTTTTCGATATATCCCTCGTATTTGGTTCGCACATCCACCTGCTCTTCAACTTCTGCAGGCAAATCAGGGAGTAAATCTTGATATATTGCCAAAACTTCGGTGTATTTCACGCATGGCCTTTTTAGTAAATCTATAAAGGTTTGCCCATTTTTAAGCGGTGCTTGTTCCATCAATGCGAGGAATTTCTCCTGCCTTTCATCGAATGGTACGGCCATCTTAAGCGTTTTAAGCGCCGCTTCCACTCGCTCGCGCTTTCGCATCAAAGCATCATATCTAGCATCGGTAATTAGGCCGGTTCGTCTTGAAAGCTCCGTCAACCTGTCATCTGCATTGTCTTGGCGAAGTAAAAGCCTGTATTCCGCACGCGATGTCATCATTCGATATGGCTCGTCAACGCCCTTAGTCGTTAAATCATCCACCATAACACCTATATAACCTTGGTCGCGCGTGAGCAAGAATGGTTCTTCCTCTTTAAGATACAAACCTGCATTGATGCCTGCATACAGCCCCTGCGCCGCCGCTTCCTCATAGCCTGAGCTTCCGTTAATTTGCCCTGCCATATAAAGCCCCTTCACCTCACGCGATGCAAGCGATAAGGTAAGCGCCGTCGGGTCGATGCAATCATACTCTATAGCGTAGCCCGGGCGCATCATAATTGCATTTCTTAGGCCGGGCATAGTGCGAAGCATGGCAAGCTGCACGTCTTCCGGGAGGCTCGTGCTCATACCCTGCACATACATCTCGCTGGTGGATCTACCTTCGGGTTCAACAAAAATTTGATGCCGCGGTTTATCTGCAAAGCGATTAACCTTATCCTCGATTGACGGGCAATATCTCGCACCCGTCCCCGAAATAAGGCCGCTGAACATGGCCGACCTATGTATATTATCGCGTATAATTTGGTGTGTTTCTTCATTAGTATATGTAAGGTAACAGGGCGTTTGTATAAAGCCGCTGTCGCGTGGGGGAGTTAGGAATGAAAATGCCGGCGGCGGCACATCGCCCTCTTGCAATTCCATCTCGCTAAAATCGAGAGAGTGCGCATTTACCCTCGCAGGCGTGCCCGTTTTGAAACGGCGAGGCGACAATCCAAGCTTAGTAAGCGCGTCGGACAAGCCCTCTGCACGGCATAACCCAACGGGGCCGCTCTCCTGCGCCCACTCACCTATCAAAATTCGACTTTTTAGATATACGCCCGCCGCGATTACAACGCTTTTGCAATCATACCTCGCACCGCCGGCAGTAATAATTGCGCACACAGCACCATTTTTAGTTTCGATATGCGTACACTCGCCCTGTGCAAGTGTAAGGTTTTCGGCATCCTCAATTACGGCCTTCATGCGCTCATGATACCTTCTCTTGTCCATCTGTGCGCGCAACGAATGCACGGCAGGCCCTTTGCCGGTGTTTAGCATCCTTATTTGAATCAACGTTTCGTCGGCAGTAATGCCCATCTGGCCGCCTAAGGCGTCCACCTCTCGCACCAAATGCCCCTTGCTCGTCCCACCGATGGCAGGATTGCAAGGCATAAGCCCCACGCTATCGAGGTTGAGTGTTAAAAGTAAAGTTTTGTGCCCCATCCTCGACAATGCAAGCGCGGCTTCGCACCCTGCATGTCCGGCACCCACTACCACCGCATCATAGCGGCCCGCATAGAATCCCATGATCTGTCCCTTTCCTTTTCACCGCTTCACCAAGTAAACATATGAAGCGGTATCCGAAGAACAGTATACCATATGCAAATCAAAATGTGTAGAGCAAGTATTGCATTGTATGATGAAGTTGCCCGATTCGGTGGTATAATATAGATATGAAATAAAATTAAAGGAGACTGCAAACATGATAAAAAGGCTATCGAATGCTTTTCTGAAGCAAAGTGACTGGAAAACGATGATGCTGATAAAGCCATGTCTCATTTCCTTCGGCATAATGATAGGCATAATCCTGCCCGAAGGCGTGCGCGAAACCGTGCTCATCATCGCCCTTGTCATATTCCTAATCACTTATCTTCCGCTTCTTATTAAAATAGTTCGGATTATGCGCAAGGGTTAGGTCAATTAACGGCGATGTCACGCATTTTTTCTTCATACATTCTTCGCGATTGCTCGAAGATGGCTTTACTCTCCTCGTTTTCGCCTTGGCTAATCAATTCTTCGGCCGCCTGCCTTGCGTTGAGTAGCGGCTCTATTCCGTAGGAAAGTGCGAGCACCGAGAATGATTCGAGCCCGTTTTGCCGCGTTCCGAAAAACTCGCCCGGCCCTCGCATTTTCAAATCCTCCTCGGCGATGAAAAATCCATCGCCGCTTTTTGCGAGCACCTTCAATCTTTCGTTAGGTTTATCGCTTTGGCTATGCAAGAAACAATACGCCTGGGCGCTACCTCGTCCCACGCGCCCACGCAACTGATGAAGCTGAGCAAGGCCAAACCTTTCTGCATTTTCGATAATCATAACCGATGCATTCGGCACATCCACACCAACCTCAACAACGGTTGTTGATACAAGAACATCCGTTTTTGCGCTGACGAAATTATCTACGGTTTCTGCCTTTTTATCCGCGCGCATTCGCCCATGTAGAAGATCGAATTTCACGGCAGGATATTCTCTTTTTAATTCATCGCACAGCGTTTGAGCGTCCTTTGCATCAACATTTTCCGATTCTTCTACGAGCGGGCAAACCACATACGCCTGCTCTCCCTCGGCCACATGTCCGGCCATAAATTCGTACATGCCATCGCGCTTGCTTGGCGGCACAACATGTGTTTTAACCGCCTTTCTTCCGGGAGGAAGCTCGGAAAGGATGGATGCATCCAAATCCCCATATAGAAGTAGTGCAAGCGTTCGCGGAATCGGAGTTGCGCTCATAACGAGCACATCGACGGCCGTACCATCGCTTTTATTTGCGATAGCCGCACGCTGTTTAACCCCGAAACGATGCTGTTCGTCCGTCACCACAAGGCCGGGCTTTGCAAATTCCACCCCATCTTGAAAAAGCGCATGTGTACCGGTTATTACCCTTGCGTCCCCTGATGCAATTTTCGATAGTGCTTCGTCACGCTCCTTCTTTTTCATTCCGCCTCGAAGCAAGCAGACATTCCCTTCACCAAACACCTTGCATGCGGATGAATAGTGTTGCCTTGCAAGTATCTCGGTCGGCGCCATTATGATGGCCTGATATCCGTTTTGCACCGCTATAGCGGATGCATATAGCGCCATTGCGGTTTTGCCCGATCCTACATCGCCCTGCAAAAGCCTGTTCATGGCGCGTTTACTGCCCATGTCCTCGGCTATTTCAGCGCAAACCTTTTCCTGCCCATTTGTGAGATTGAAAGGCAATTTCGCCTTCAAAAACTCCAGTGCACCTTCCGTATTGAATGCTATACCTGCCTTATCATCACGTGCTCTTTTAAGCATGCTCACCGCGAGAGTGTATGTCAGCATTTCTTCAAATGCAAAGCGTGCGCGTGCTTTCGCGGCGGCCTCCATATCGCATGGATGATGCAAATCTCGTATCGCCTCGGCATGCGAAGGGAGCGCATATTTCACTGCAATGCCCTTAGGTATTCTATCCTCGATTGCATTAATGTCGGTGATATCGAGCGCTTTTGTAACCGCGCTTCTCACCGCTCCTTGGCTCAATCCCTTTACGAGTGGGTATACGGGGAGTATCCCGGGTGCTTCTTCGAATATAAGCGGATTTATCATCCTAACACCGCGCTCATTTCGCGTTATGCCGCAAAAAACACGCTCATCCCCCACTTTAAGCCCATTTTTTAAGTATGGTGCGTTGAACCATGTAAGCTGCATCCTTGCACCCAAGGCATCAACAACCGTCATAACCAGCATCGACAACTGCCCTTTTCGTATCGCTCGCGGCGATGATGCTACGGTTGCACGTATCGCACAGTTCTCATCATGTTTAGCATTAGCTATGAAGATGCACTCGCTGTAATCAAGATACTGCCTGGGCGCAAAGAGCAAAAGCTCAGCTACATCCATTATGCCAAGCTTTTCAAAAAGTGCCGATGTTTTATCTCCTACGCCCTTGAGTGCGGTAAGCGGTGTTCCCATTTTCGGTTCCCTCCATGATTATGTATCAATGATATCCTATAATCCTCCGGCGGTCAATCTCACACTATCTCACATAAAAGAATAACATGCTTGAAATTGTCATCATTTCGTGTTATGTTTATGATGTATAAATATAGGCGATATCACACTGCATACATGAGCAAAAATTAAATTTGAAATGGGGGTTTTTATTATGGCAAGTAGTAATAGCGGATATCACAATCAAGAACGTCCTCCTCACTTCCAGCGTTTCTTCGATGAAAAGGAGCATCTGCTTTTGCGAAGAAGGCGTGTCGGCCGTAAGCTAAAAGGTAGTTGCTTTGATGGCTGTGTCGTGATGATTATATTTACATTTTTCGGTCTCGTATTAACCCTTACCGGTCAGCATTTGTTTTTTCTGTTACTGGCGATTTTGCTTGCAGTTTTAGCTACTATGCGGCAATTAAGACTTAAGGCGGAATACAAGGAAATAAATGAGCGTTTGGCGGCCCTCGGCGTTGAATATAAAGAGGAATACAGGCGCACTTACGGAGGCGGCGATCATTCGCCCGGCGGCGATCCATTTTATCATGGCGGAAGAAGTGATGATGATTTCGTTGATATGAATGGTGACGGCGTGGACGATCGTTTTGGTGATTGGGACAGCGGCGACGGTGACGGCTGGGGAGATTACGGCGGCTGGGATGACGGCGGCGACGATGGCGGTGGCGGCTGGGGCGGCGACGGCGATGGCGGCGGCTGGGGCGGTGACTGCGATGGCGGCGATGGCGGCGGCGACGGTGGCGGCGATGGCGGCGATTGATGCAATATTATAATATCATTGGAAGGAATAAAACATGCAATTACAATTACTGAAGGATGAAATCGCATCAGGAAAGAAAGATACACAAATCACCGAAGTGTATGAAAACAAAGAGGTGGCGGCAAAGCGAATTATCGCTTCCCTCGAAAAGTATGAAGCCGCATTCGGTTTAGATGATGTGGTGGTAATAAGCACACCGGGACGCACCGAGATTTTGGGCAATCACACGGATCATAATCATGGGCGAGTGCTCGCAGGTTCCGTAAGCCTTGACATGCTCGCGGTTGCGGCAAAACAGCAAAACAATGCTGTTGTTATACACAGTGAAGGGTTTAAGCCGCTTGAAATTTCACTCAACAACCTCGCTCCGGTGAAGGAGGAAGAGGAGACGAGCGCATCACTCGTGCGCGGAATCGCGGCGGCGATGAAGGAGCGCGGTTACGAAATTGGCGGTTTCAAGGCGTTCATTACCTCGGACGTTCTAAAAGGCTCGGGCTTATCATCGAGTACGGCATACGAGGTGCTTATCGGTAGCATATTAAATTATCTTTATAATGACGGCCGAATGAGCCCCGTTGAGAATGCCAAGCTCTCGCAGTATGCCGAAAATGTGTATTTCGGCAAACCGAGCGGACTTATGGATCAAACCGCTTGCGCGAGCGGCGGCATCATCGCCATAGATTTTCGAGACAATGCGAACCCAATAATAAAAGATATGCAATTGTCCCTCGAGGACGAACAGCATGCCCTTTGCATAGTTGATATCAAGGCCGACCATGCCAATCTGACCGACGCTTATGCTAGCATCCCCATCGAAATGAAGAAGGTTGCGGCGCTGTTCGGGAAAAGCGTTCTTCGCGAGGTGACGAAGGCCGAGATACTACAAAATGCTAAACGTATTCGCGAGAAGTGCGGCGATCGCGCTTTCCTTCGCGCAGTGCATTTTTTCGATGATGACGAGCGCGCAGGCGCTGCGGCCGATGCGGTTGAAAAAGGCGATTTCAAGGAATTCCTTCGCATAGTCAACGCGAGCGGACGTTCATCGTACATGTATCTTCAAAATGTGTGCGTAGAAGGCGCGATAGATGCACAACCCATGGGTGTTGCCCTTTACATAAGCGATACAATACTCGGCGACAAGGGTGCATATCGCGTACATGGCGGCGGATTTGCAGGGACGATACAGGCATTCGTGCCCTTAACAATGCTTGAAGAATACAGATCCACGATGGAATCGGTATTCGGCGAGGGAAGCTGCTATGTGCTGTCCATTCGCAAGCACGGAACTATGCGATTACTATAATAAGTTCATATAACTTGGAGGAAATACGATGGCCGAATTACGTTATAACCCTATACTCAAGGATTATGTTATGGTTGCGGGAAACCGCCAGGGAAGACCCCAAATGCCCAAAGATTACTGTCCCTTTTGCGTCGGTTCGGGAAAAGTTCCCGATGAAGGTTACGATGTGTATCGTTACCCCAACGACTTTCCGGCGCTCTCGGTAACTCCGCCCACTCCCGATGCCGTGGACACCGACCCGCTTTTTCAGGTTCGCCCGTCATATGGCAAATGTGAAGTGCTTCTTTACTCGCCAGATCATCACGGGCATGTTCGCGATCTAAGCGACGAGCATGTAT